>NZ_JBRIIQ010000031.1:0-2334 GCF_052976905.1 Glaciimonas sp. GG7
TCTATGCCGAGTACCACGGACAAGCACGAATCGATGTCATCGGAGAGTCGGCGAATCGCGACAACTGGTCTTTGTATGGTTATCAGAGGAAGACGACCCCCAAACTTGATGCCATACGAAACGAGATTATCGTATTTCGCGACGTCATTTCCCCAGCTCCATCCACACAGGAATCGTTAAAAATGATGCTCACCCCGGCCACTCTTACGTACCCGGATCGTTGGCAGACGCATCCCAATGTGTTGATGTTGGCAAAGTCGGTGGGATATAAGGTTTTTTGGTTATCGAACCAGACGTACACGACCTATGCGGATAGTTTTGTCAACGTCATCACAGAAAATGCTGATGTGAAAACTTTTGCCAACTCAGGCGGCTACAACTCTTCGACGCATGATGGCGTGCTGCTGCCTCATGTGGCAGAGGCATTGTCTGATCCTGCCCCATTAAAATTAATTGTCGTGCATCTATTGGGACAGCATGGCGGTTATGCACATCGCTACCCACCCAATGCCGCAGTGTTTGACGCAAGCGATGATGAGGTTGCACAGAGCATGCGCAGTGCCGGTCGTTCTCAAGCCATCATAAAGAAACGCGATGAATACGATAATGCAACCCTTTATGGCGATCAGGTATTGGCAAACTTAATCGACCTGACCGCTACGGCAAGTAAAGATGTACCGACCGCGTTGCTCTATGTTTCAGATCACGGTCAGGAAGTTGGTCACAATCGTGACTTTAGCGGGCATGCCCCGCACGATGAGTCCGGTTATATCGTGCCTGCGTTGTTGTGGGTAAGTGCAGATAGCCCTTTGGAGGTTGACAAAGTCGAACTTGAAGCACGCCCTTACCAAACCGACAAGTTGGATGCCACTTTACTGGGGCTATTGAAAATAGCCAGTGAACACGACCAACCCCAATATGATTTGCTGGGAAGAGATTTTGTGCCATTCAACCGTACAATTAATGGTTATCCGTATCAGCCGGGGCAACCAGTTCAACCTGCATCCTAATTCGATCTGTGACAGGCGGCAAAAAAAAGAGGATGAGTAGCAATACTCATCCTCTTTTTTAGCAGATTACGACACCTTAATGCGCACCGCCACCATCAACCGGTCCACTTGATCGCGTCGGCTTGGTCAGCCAGACCAGCCCTACCAAAAACAAAAACAGTATCGCCGAGATCCAAAAAATATCGGTGGCACCTTTGGTACTGGCTTCAACCGTCATCAATCGATCGATCACCGCATATGCACCTTGCTGCGACATTCCTTGCGCAGTCAAACCATGCACGGCATCCACAAACGCCGGATTATGAGGGCCGCTATGCTCTGACAATTGCGAATAATGCAAAGCAGTGCGCCGATCCCAAAAGGTACTGGTCACAGAGGTGCCGATACCGCCAAACATAATCCGCACAAAGTTTGACAAACCTGCGGCAGCAGGAATCTTGTCGGGCGGTTGGCCCGACAAGATGATGGAGGTGAGTGGGATAAAGAACATCGCCATCGCCGCACCCTGAATCACGGTGGGAATCATCAACGTCATGGTGTCCACGTTTTGCGTAAATCCTGCACGCATGAAAAACACCAACGCGAAGATGAGGAATGCAGCCGAGGCTACCCAGCGGGCATCCACTTTGGGTAATAGTTTTCCGATCATCGGCGAGAGGATGATCGCGAAAATACCCACCGGCGCCATGACCTTGCCTGCTAGCGTTGCGGTGTATCCGAGCTGTGTTTGCAACCACAGCGGCAGAATAACCAAGCTACCGAAGAACAGTCCATAACCGATGGAAATAGCGATCACACCGCCGCTGAAATTACGGCTTTTGAAAAGCGATAAGTCAACAACCGGATGTTTGCTTCCCAGCTCCCAAATGACGAAATAAATGAAAGCAACTACGGCGATCGAAGTGAGAATCACAATCTGTCCAGAGTTGAACCAATCGAGCTCTTTCCCTTTATCGAGCATGATTTGCAAACAACCGACCCAGACCACCAACAACCCCAAACCAATAGCATCGATGGGCAGTTTGCGGGTGGCTGACTCGCGCGTTTTATAGATCGACCAGGTCGCCCAAGCGGCAAATATACCGATAGGAATATTGATGTAAAAAATCCATGGCCAGGTGTAATTGTCCGAAATCCAGCCGCCTAATAAGGGGCCCATGATCGGCGCAACGAGGGTTGTCATCCCCCAAAACGCCAGGGCCATTCCGCTTTTTGATGGCTTATAACTTCCCAGTAACAACGATTGCGATAAAGGAATCATGGGACCGGCAACCGCGCCTTGCAGCACCCGTGCAGCAATCAATACTTCCATGCTTGGCGCAAG
>NZ_JBRIIQ010000032.1:0-39782 GCF_052976905.1 Glaciimonas sp. GG7
CATTTCAACATATGGAGACCAAAATGGATTGACTTTCAAGACAGTTGCTTCGGGGTTCCCACATTTTCCTGCCGCCAGCCGGGTCTGATGACCAACTCGCTTCGCTCAAACATGTCATCAGCCTGATCCGTCTGGCGGCAGGAAAATGTGGCAGCGCCAATGACGGGGTAGGTCAAGTGCCACGTCAAAAGCAACGGCAACGGCAACGGCAACGGCAACGGCAACTTCAAAAGCAACGTCAACCGCAACCGCAACCGCAACTTCAAAAGCAACTGCAACTGCAACTGCAACGTCAAAGGCAACTGTGGCTACGCCTGCACTTCAAAAACAACTTCAACATCAAAAGCGCCATCGCTTATTGAGAGAGGAAACTCATCACTAAAAAGGCTGCGGCTTTTGACGTTGACCTACCCCGTCATATGATGCTGCCAAATTTTTCAGCCGCCCGTCGGGAATTGTCTGAGGACATGTTTGAGCGCAGCGAGTTGGTCCTCAGACCCGACGGGTGGCTGGAAAATTTGGGGACCCGCAGGGCAGCAGCATTTGCGGTCGCCTTTTTTGGGTTACTTTTTTTGGCGAAGCAAAAAAAGTGACTGGCCGCCGGGCCACTCCCGGCTAGCCTCCACGGAGCACAACCTGTATTAATAAAACCGACGACCGAACCAGCCTCAAACATCTCTTCATTCTGATCCGTCTGGCGGCTGAAAAATTTGGCGGCTTCATATGACGGCGTACGTCAACTTCCATTTCCAAAGCTCCATTGCTTATTTAGAGAGGAAACTCATCACCAAAAAGGCTGCGGTTTTTGACACTGACCTACAGCTAGTTAACTTTTTGGCGCTGATATAGTTGGTTTTGTATCATTTTTAATATTGTGAGTAGTTTTACTCACAATATTAAATTTGAAGCTGCTAACGGACTGTCTCGAATGCAGAGAGTAACCGGCTGTCGGCCAGCCCGACTAGCGCTCCACGGAGCGCAACCCGTGTCAATTACCGCCTCCCCAACGCCCGCGTCACCAACAACACCGGAATAAGCCCCACCACAACAATAGTCAGCGCCGGCAACGCAGCCTCCCCCAACCGTTCATCCCGCGCCAGATTGTGCGCAATTACAGCAAGCGTGTCCGTGTTAAACGGCCGCAGTAACAAGGTCGCCGGTAACTCCTTCACCACATCCACAAACACCATCAAGAAAGCAGTAGCCATGGAGCGCCACAGCAACGGCGCATGCAACTGGCTGGCAATCCGCCACCGACTCCCGCCCAAGGTACGGGCAGCTTCGTCATAGCTAGTAGGAATACGCGCGTAACCTGCGTCGATCGATTGCACCGCAACGGCAGAAAAGCGCACCAGATACGCGTAGATAATCCCGAGCGACGTAGCGGTGAGCCAGATCCCGATCGTGTTGTGGGGGGCGATGATTTGCAGCCACGCAATGGGTAGCAGGATGCCAACCGCGATCACTGAGCCGGGGACGGCGTAACCCATGGAGGCGACGGTGGTGATGAAGCGCAGCAGCATCGCTTTGATGCGCGGCAGGCCGTGGGCGCGTTGGGTGAAGCTGAGGGCCAGCGCTAATGCCACCGCTAAGCAGGCGGCGATGGCTCCGAAGCGGAAGCTGTTCCAGGCCCAATTGGCATAGCGCAGCAGATCGAAGGATGAGGCGCCGAAATCACCGCTGGCAGCCTGGCTGTGTCCTATGTCGGCCCACATTAATTGCAGCAAAATTACCACCGGTAATACAAAGCCGAGCACGATGGGGATGCTGCAGACTAGCCATGCCATCCAGCGCTGCGTGCCGCGCAAGGGTTCGAGACGCGATTCTGAGCCGTCGCCACGCTGGCCGCGCACACTGGAGAATCGCAATTTTCGTTGCGCCTGTCGTTCTAGCCAGAGCAGTAAGGCGACGATACCGAGCAGTACCGATGCGAGTTGGGCGGCGGCGATGCGGTCGTCCATGACCATCCAGGCTTTATAAATGCCGGTAGTAAATGTGGTCAGACCGAAATAGGCACTGACGCCGTAATCGGCCAGCGTTTCCATTAGCGCCAGTGCCGCGCCAGCCATCAGTGCCGGGCGTGCCAGCGGCAAGGCGACGCGCCGGATGCGGGCGGCCAGCGGCGTGCCGAGCAGGCGTGCGGCTTCCATCAAATGCAGGCCGCGCTCGTTCAAGGCGCTGCGGGCGAGTAAATAGGTGTAGGGATAGAGCGTAAAAATGAAGAGAAATATCGCGCCGGAGAGGCTGCGTATTTCTGGCAAGCGCATCCCGGGAATCATATCTCTGAGACTGGTTTGCAGCAGTCCGCTATATTGCAGAAAATCGGTATACGCATAGGCCGAAACGTAGGCGGGCATGGCCATCGGCAGCAGTAGCGCCTACTCCAAAAAACGCCGACCGCGAAACTCAAACAGGCTCACTGTGACCGCCGTTGCCGCGCCGACGATCACCACGCCGATGGTCACTGCGATGGCTAGCCACGCGGAGGTCGCCAGATAGCCAGGTAGAACGGTGTGCATTTGCTGCGTCAGGATAGTGATGGCGTGCGCATCGAGATTGAACCAGGCCGCGGCAATACCGAGGATGGGGAGGGCGATGAGCAGGGCGATTAAACCGATGAAGAGCATGGATGCAGGCGGGGGAAAAGGGGAGATTAAGTTACACTGTCGGGCTGTCGCAATGACATATTTTGACCAACCGAATTGTAACGGGCTTCACGCTCACGACCGAATGTTTCTCGACCTTCAAAATGTTTCTGCACGTTATCCCAAGGCCGCTGCACCGGCTGTGAATGCCGTGTCGCTGCAATTGGCCGCTGGTCAATTGGGCGTACTGATTGGCCCGTCCGGCAGCGGTAAAACGACATTGCTACGTACGATTGCGGGTCTTGAGCAGCCGCAAAGTGGCCGGATCTTGCTCGACCAGATGGTGCTCGATGGGCCGGGGGTCAGGGTTGCCGCTGAGCGACGGCGGATCGGGATGGTGTTTCAGGATTTTGCGTTGTTTCCGCATTTGACGATTGCCGCCAATATCGGCTTTGGCTTGCATCAAATGCCTGCTCAACAAGTCCGTCAGCGCGTTGATGAGATGCTGGCGTTGGTGGACCTCGCAAGTGCGCACGACCAATATCCGCATCAACTGTCCGGCGGTCAGCAGCAGCGCGTCGCACTGGCGCGGGCGTTGGCACCGCAGCCGCGTTTGTTGCTGCTTGATGAGCCGTTTTCCAGTCTGGACATTGAACTGCGCGAACGATTGGCGCAGGACGTGCGCGCTATTTTGAAGCAGGCAAAAATGACCGCGCTGATGGTGACGCACGATCAGTTGGAAGCCTTTGCGATTGGGGATGTAGTTGGTGTGATGCAGGCCGGGCATCTGGAACAATGGGCTGCGCCGTATCAGTTATATCATCGTCCAACGAGCCGTTTTGTTGCTGACTTTATTGGTCATGGCGTGTTTGTGCCGGGGACGTTGGTACAGAACGGCGAGGGGGTGATGGTTGCCACGGCGCTGGGACATTTGCATGATGTCAATAGGGCTTTGGTCTTGTCAGATCGTGCGTCGGGGGGAGTCGATGTGTTGCTGCGGTCTGACGATGTCGTGCATGACGACGTTTCATCTTTCAAGGCAAGGGTGGTGCGCAAAACATTTCGCGGCGCTGATTTTTTATATACGCTGAAACTACCAGACGGACAGGAGTTGCTGGCGCTGGTGCCGTCGCATCACGATCACGCGATCGATGAATGGATAGGCATCCGTCTGGATGTCAGCCACGTGGTGACATTTCCGACGGTATAATTAGCTAATTTACAATTGAGTGATAACGGAATCGGGTGGTAAACATGTTGGCGAACTATGTGGTGGTGGGGATAGAACTGAGCGTGGTCGTGGTGATCGGGTTGGCGATTTATATGATCAGAAAAAAATAACAACGCGTCGGTTGTGCGTGTGGGTATACGAAATAAGGGAAAAACAAAAAACCCGTTCGGAGTGATTCCGAACGGGTTTTTTGTTTTTAAATGACGAGGTCATGTTGATATATAAAATTTGTGAAACACCCTAAGCCCGTTCGGACTGAGTAGGCACAAAGTGCCGTATCGAAGAATCTCCAACGTATGCAACTACTTCGATACGCCCTGTCGGGCTACTCAGTACGAACGGTTTTTAGAACTTAAATGTCAACACGCATTAGCTTACTTATAACCAACCTTATCGAGCATCTGCAACACCTTCTGCTGATTGCGCCCAACCGCCGACACATCAATGACTTCCGCTTTAAACGGCCCCAGTGCATCAAGCGCGGCGTTGTCGGTTTTGATGCCTTTGACTGCCGGCCATTCGTTATTGCCTTCGGCAAAATAACGCTGGGCGTTGTCGCTGGCCAGATATTCCAGGAACGCGATCGCCTCGGCCCTGTGCGGGGCGTATTTGGCGACACCGGCACCGGCGATATTGACGTGCGCACCGAACGAGTGTTGGTTCGGCCAGACCACGGCGACCTTTTTCATCAGGGCGATGTCTTCCGGCTTGGTGGATTTCATGAGACGGGCGACGTAGTAGGAGTTTGAAATCGCGATGCCGCACTCACCGGAGCTGACCGCCTTGATCTGATCGGTGTCGCCACCGACCGGGGAACGCGCCAGATTGGCAACATAACCTTTGAGCAGGGCTTCGGTTTTAGGCTCACCCAGATGTTCGAGCAACGCGCCGAAGAGCGAGACGTTGTAAGGATGCGCGCCGCTGCGGGTGCAGAGTTTGCCTTTGTTTTTGGGGTCAGCCAAGGCTTCGTAACTATCGACATCGGCGGGCTGGACGTTTTGCTTGTTGTAGACAATGACGCGTGCGCGGGTCGATAAGCCGAACCATGCCGATCCTTTGCCGTCGTCCTTGCCGCGCAGGTTGGCGGGAATGCGTGCATCAAGCGTGGCCGATTTGATCGGTTGAAACAGGCCGTCATTTTCTGCGCGCCACAGACGGGCGGCGTCGACGAGCAGGATGACATCGGCAGGGCTGGCGCTGCCTTCACTTTTGAGGCGGGCAATGGTGCCGGCGTCATCGCCGTCAACGCGGTTGATGTTGATGCCGGTGGTTTTGGTGAAGTTGCTGTAGAGCGCTTCGTCGGTTTGATAATGGCGTGCGGAATACAGATTGAGCACTTTTTCTTGCGCCACGGCGGTGACGGTCAAGCTGGCTAATAGGGTGGTGGCGATGAGGGTACGCAAAAGCATGTATTTTCCTTTCGAAGATTGACTAACCCGGGCTAAATCATGCGTGACTGTACTGTTAGTTTTAGTGACGCAATTTCTGGGTGGAAACTATAGCATTTAATGATAATGATTGTTGTTCGTATTTGTGCGCATTTGTTTGTAATTGTTCATATTTGTTCAGTCAGCGTGTTTTTGACAGTGCAGATTTGCCAGGCAAAGAAGCGCGCTACGTGGTTATTCTTCAGGTCGGTTAAGATAAGTCTTCAGTCACTGCAAAGAACGGCGAGATATGTCCAGTAGAGCTCCTGACAAGATTGTGAAGAATAAAATTGCCCCTGATGCAACGGTACTGTCTCAGGTGAAAGACGCCAAAACCGGCGCTATTCCGCCTGAGGGTAAGAACAAAGCGCATAAGCCGCCCGTGACCAAGCCACGTATCGTGCTGGTGTTACAAGGCGGTGGCGCGCTGGGGGCGTATCAGGCTGGTGTCTACCACGCCATGCACGAGCACAATATGACGCCGGATTGGGTCGTGGGAACCTCCATTGGGGCGATCAACGCTGCCATCATTGCGGGTAATGCGCGTGAGTTGCGTCTGGCGCGATTGAAAGAATTCTGGGATGCGGTCTCGCACAAGGATCTGGTCAATATGGCGAAGGTGCCCGATGCAGTGCGCAAGACCAGTACGTGGTGGACTACGCTGGATACGGTGTTGCGTGGCGTACCGGGATTTTTCAAGCCGCGCTTGATGAGTCCTTTTGCGATAGGTTTGCCAGTGGAGCCCGAGCAGGCCAGTTTTTATGACACTTCACCCCTGACCGAAACCTTGACGCGGCTCGTTGATCTGGATTTTCTCAATTGTCCCGACAGTATCCGGCTCACCGTCAGCGCCATGAAAGTGACTAACGGCGAACTGGTTTGTTTTGATTCCGACCAACGCCGTATCGGTATCGATCACATCAGGGCCAGCGGCGCTTTGCCGCCCGGATTTGCACCGGTGCGGGTGGATGGCGATTTGTACTGGGATGGCGGTTTGTATTCGAATACGCCGCTGGAAATCGTGCTTGATGATCAGGAAGGTCAAGACGATGACAGTAACGATCTTGAGAAGCCGCGCGTCGATACGATTTGCGTGATGGTGGATTTGTGGAGCGCAGAGGGCGACGAGCCGCGCACCTTGGATGAAGTCGAGACGCGTCAGAAAGATGTCACGTTCGCCTCACGCTCGCAGCGCCATATCGAAAACTATCTGCGCATCCATGAATTGCGCCGCACGGCCCGGGCGTTATATGACAAATTGCCAGCAGCCGAACGCAGCAAGGCTGATCGTAAAGAATTTGCCGGGATTGCCGATAACAGTACTATTCACGTCGTGCGTTTGCGCTATGGCGGGCATGACTGGAATATGGCGTCGAAGGATGTGAATTTCTCGCAAGGATCGGTGCAGTGGCGTTGGGATCAGGGCTATCAGGATGCCATGCGGGCGATCGCCAGCGCGAGCATGACGATGTTTGCTCAAACTGATGCCGGACTGGTGATCCACGATTTTAGCGCAGAGCCGTCGGATTCGGTGTTAGCAGATTGATGGCGCTGCGGTTGCCATTATTGCTGTTGCTGGCAAGTTGCATGGCTGCCGCCGTCACGCCAACATTCGCATCGCCAGGCAGTGCGCAATGCGCGCAGTTAAAGGCGACGGGCGTGCTGGGGCCGGGTGCGCCGGTGACATGTTCGCAATTGCAGGTGGTGCGGTTTGCGTATATCGACTTTGATCATCAACGGCATGACGATGGTGAAATCATGGTGATGGCCGCCGTTGCGCCGCAAGTGGCGACGATTTTTAAGTTGTTGCTGGCGCAGCGTGTGCCGCTGGCCCGTGCGCGCTTAATGGATCACTATCAAGGGGATGACGCGGCGTCTATGGCGGACAACAATACCTCCGCCTTCAATCACAGACCGATCACCGGCGGCAGCGCCCCTTCGTTGCACGCATACGGACTGGCGATTGATCTTAATCCTCTGCAAAATCCTTATTTGCGCCGCAATGACAAGGGGGTGATTGAAGTCAGTCCAGCCGCTGGCAAGGATTATGTTAAACGTTTGCCGATGCGTCCAGGGATGGTTGATGCGCAGATTGCGGCTATTTTTGCCGCGCATGGTTTCCCGATCTGGGGCGGGGACTGGCGTGAGCCGATTGATTATCAACATTTTCAGGTGAGCCGTAAGATGGCTGAACGGCTGGCAAAACTGCCGCTCAAACAAGCACAGGCCACTTTTGAAAACAGTATCGGCGTGTATCGTCGTTGTATGGTTGGCAAAGCCAGTACGCCTGCGACAAGAAAAATATGCGCATTGGATAAATAGAGAGTAAGTTTGTTGCCAGATAAAGACGTCGGTTAAGGGGGAGTGTAAAATATAGCAACAATTTTGTTGCATTGCACAATAACGCTTGACGGCGGGTTTTCTATCTGTAAAATAGAATTTGTTGCAGCGCACCATTTGGTGGCTGATCATAGTTTTTATCAAACTTACATAGGAGAAGACCATGTTTTCATTTCAAGAGCAGTTTTCCGCAGCCACTAAAGCCCATTTCGAAGCGCAACTCGCTTTGATCAACACATTGACCACCAAAGCCTTTGAAGGCGTGGAAAAAGTCATCGAGTTGAACATGAACGCTGCTAAAGCAACAATGGAAGAGTCGAGCGCGTCAGCCAAGCAATTGCTGGGTTCGAAAGATGCACAAGAATTTATGTCTAAAGTCGCTGAGCAAGCCAAGCCAAGCGCTGAAAAAGCAGCCGCTTACGGTCGTCATCTGCAAGGTATCGCCTCCGGTACACAAGCTGAATTGACTAAAGCTGCAGAAGTACAAATCGCCGAAACGAGCCGCCGCATCAATGCGCTGATCGACGAAGTAAGCAAAAATGCACCAGCAGGTTCAGAAAACGCGATCGCGATTCTGAAGTCGGTCATCGGCAACGCTAACGCAGGTTACGAGCAACTGACTAAGACAGCTAAACAAGCTGTTGAAACACTGGAAGCCAATGTGAACAATGCAGCAACGCAATTCGCACAAACTGCTGACAAAGTACGCCCTAAGAAGTAATTGTTTGAATGCGCCTGTCTGAACTGCGGTTCGACAGGATCAAAAAGCCGCTTAGCTTGCTAAGCGGCTTTTTTGTTTTGTAGGATGCTGTGCCGTATCGTCACAAAAAATATATAGTCAATACCTCCGCGTATTTAGCGATAAACGCATCTTTCCTTTTTGAGTGAAACAATCCCATGAGCAATACCGTTCCCCACCGCATGCCAGCAATATTTTTCGGTCACGGCAGCCCGATGAATGTCTTGCAAGATAACCGTTACACCGCTGCATGGGCCGAGTTAGGGATGCGTGTTGCGGCACTCAAGCCGAAGGCTATTCTGTCGATTTCGGCGCATTGGTACACCCGCGGTACCAGTGTGACGGCCATGCCGCTGCCGAAAACCATCCATGATTTTGGTGGTTTTCCGCAGGCGTTGTTTGATATCGCGTATCCCGCTGCCGGCGACCCGGCGCTGGCTGCAGAAGTGCGTGACTTATTGGCACCGGTTGCGGTTGGGATGGATCAGGATTGGGGGCTCGATCACGGTACCTGGTCGGTGTTGGTCAAGGCGTTTCCGCATGCTGATGTGCCGGTGATTCAGTTGAGTATCGACGCCACCCAGCCGCCGCAATTTCATTTCGATCTCGGGTGCAAACTGGCGGCCTTGCGTGAGCAGGGCGTGTTGATTATCGGTAGCGGTGACGTGGTGCACAATTTGCGGTTGTTGAATTGGGACCCGCAAGCACCGGCGCATGTCTGGGCTGAGCGGTTTAATACGACGATACGAGAATGTTTATTAGCCGACGATTTGCAGCAAGTGATCGATTACGCTGAGTTGGGCGAGGATGGCAAACTGTCCGTGCCGACGGCGGAACACTTTTTGCCGTTGTTGTATGTGATTGGGGCCAAGCAGGACGATGAGGCCATATCAATCCCGGTCGATGGGATTGATATGGGGGCCATTAGTATGATGACGGTGGTGGTGGGCGCAGTCTCTTGATAAGTGAAATGTGTAAATCAAATAAAACCCGTTCGGACTGAGTAGGCACAAAGTGCCGTATCGAAGAATCGCCAACGCATGCAACTACTTCGATACGCCCTGACGGGCTACTCAGTACGAACGGGTTTCTTGCGTTTCAGTAATCTGATTATTTATTGATCATACTCAACGCCACCGCCTCAGCCACCCGTATCCCATCAATGGCCGCCGACATAATCCCGCCAGCGTAACCGGCACCTTCACCGGCCGGAAACAAACCAACCGTATTGAGACTTTGCAAACTATCGTTGTGACGTTTAATGCGTACCGGCGACGAGGTGCGGGTTTCAACCCCGGTCAGGACCGCATCGGCCATCGCAAAACCACGGATTTGCTTATCGAACGCAGGCAACGCTTCGCGCATGGCGGTAATGGCGTAATCGGGCAAGGCCATGCTTAAGTCGCCCGGATGCACCCCCGGTTTGTAGGACGGCTCGACACTACCGAAGGCGACCGAGGCGCGACCGGCCAGAAAATCGCCGACCAGTTGGCCCGGTGCGTTGTAATTGCTGCCGCCGAGTTCGTAGGCGCGTGACTCCCAATGTTCTTGCAGGGCGATTCCTGCCAGTGGATGGTCGGGGTAATCAGCGGGCGTGATGCCGACGACGATGCCGCTGTTGGCGTTGCGCTCATTACGCGAATATTGACTCATGCCGTTGGTGACGACGCGGCCCGGCTCTGACGTGGCCGCAACCACCGTGCCGCCCGGGCACATACAAAAGCTGTAGACCGCACGGCCATTGGCGCAGTGATGCACCAGTTTGTAATCCGCCGCGCCCAGAATGGGATGACCGGCGCTGGGGCCAAAGCGACATGCATCGATGAGCGATTGCGGATGTTCGATTCGAAAACCGACCGAAAACGCCTTCGCCTCAACGTAGACACCGCGCTCATAGAGCATGCGGAAGGTATCGCGAGCGCTGTGACCAATCGCCAGCACGACGTGATCGCTGACGATGGCCTCACCACTGGCGAGTATCACGGCGCGTATCTGACCATTGACGATATCGAGATCCTGCACTTTTTGTTCGAACCGAAATTCACCGCCCAAGGCCTCAATCGAGGCGCGCATTTTTTCCACCATCTGGACCAGACGGAAGGTGCCGATATGCGGCTTGCTGACATACATGATTTCTTCCGGCGCGTTGGCCAGTACAAATTCGGTCAGCACTTTACGACCGTAATGTTGGGGGTCTTTAATTTGTGTCCAGAGTTTCCCGTCGGAAAAAGTGCCCGCGCCGCCTTCGCCGAATTGCACGTTCGACTCCGCGCTCAAGACGCTTTTGCGCCATAGGTCCCAGGTATCTTTGGTACGCTCACGCACGGCTTTGCCACGCTCCAGAATAATCGGCTTGAACCCCATCTGCGCCAGAATCAAACCAGCAAACAAGCCGCATGGACCTGTGCCGATGACGACCGGACGTGATTTTTCCGTGCCGTTGGCGTGCGCGACGAATTTGTACTGCATGTCCGGTGTGGCTGTGACGTGTTTGTGCGCCTTCAAGCGCTGTTGTACGGGTGCTTCGTCTTTGATCTCTACATCAACGGTATAGGTCAGCATCACATTGGATTTTTTGCGGGCGTCGTAACTGCGTCGAAAAATTGTGAAGTTCAGCAGAGCGTCTGGTGTGATCGCCAGGCGTTCCAGAATCGCGCTGCGGAGCGCGTCTTCCGGGTGGTCGAGCGGGAGTTGAATTTCGTTCAGTCGCAACATGGGTGTTCCGGGTAATTTTGGTGATTTGTTGGCGCGCCGCTATCATCGGACCGAAGGGCGTATGCGTTGCAACGTTGGATGGGCGTCATTTTACCTTAGGGGGATGGAAGATTCTGAGGCATTCCCGCTTTTGCCGGGAGGCAATGCCAGTGGAGCGCAAAGGTTGACCTTGCGGCGTCTACCGCATCAAAAAGAGTGCTTAACGTTGAAGAGTTAAGTGCTCTTTTTTGTGCGTTGTGCCTTCAAGATAAACCGCGCCGGGTCAAGCGTGGCGGCCAACTCGGCCTCCATCGGCAGTGGCTCGCCGTTCAATTGCGCAGCCAGTAATTCCGCCGCTAGCGGAGCCCAGATCAAACCGCGTGAAGCGTAGCCGAGCAGGCCATAGAGTCCCGACAAGCGCGGGATATCTTTTAATTGCGGTTCGCGCAGTGTGGATGTTGCCAGCGTATCGGGCAGTGCGCCGACCAGCGGCAAACGGTCCGTTGCTACGCAGCGAAAGCCGACGCGCCCAGCCAGTGGCAGCATCGTTGTATCGGTGTTCCAGGTCGGGAGCATGGTGTGGGTGCGCGCCAGATTCTGATCCTGACTCTGTTGCCGCAATGTCGTTTGGGCGTCCTCATCGTAAGTCGCGCCCAGGCTGCACAGGCCGTCGATTGCTGGTGTCAGATAGCTGTCGCCGCACAGCACTTGCGTGATCTTTGGCGCGTGTTGAGCATCGATATGCGTGACCTGCCCACGGATCGCGCAGAGCGGCAAGTCGCAGGTTTGTGGAAAATCGATCGCCCCCATGCCATTGGCCAAAATCACCACTGGCGCACTGGCAATCACCGCGCCATGGGGATCGCAGACTTGCCAGCCCTCTGCCGTTTTGATGAGCGTGCTGGCTGTGACATTGAAATGGGTCTGCAATTGCGCGCCGCACGCTTGCAGCATGACCGCACACAAGCTGCGCGGATGGACCCAGCCGCCGCCGGGGAAAAACCAGCCGCCGTGATGGACGGCGTATCCCAATAATGCGCTGGCCGCCGGTTGGGTCAACCATTGCGCATAGTCGGCAGGTAAATTGGCCTGCGCCGACCAAGTCTGTTGCGCGCTGGCATGGTCGGTATCGCGGGCAAGCTGCAGTACGCCGCACGTAGCGCCTGAGAAGGCGTGACCAACCCCTCCCAGACTCTGCCAGACATGGCGCGCAAACAGATACGCGCTGCGACTCAGGCGCGAAGTCGGATTGTCGTCTCGGGAGAGGAGCGGCATCACAATGCCAGCCAAATTACCGGAGGCTTCTTGCGCGATCTCAGGATGGCGCTCGATCAAGGTGATGTTCCAGCCGCGTAATGCCAGCCGTTGACAAGCGGCAGCGCCTGCTAAGCCTGCGCCAAGCACGATGGCGTGGCGTGGAGGAGCGGCGGTATGTGTGGATACAGCTTGCCAGCGTGGCGAAAACGACGCATTTTTTACGTCCGTGACGATGGATGCATCGGTATTTTCAAATACAAATCCAGCTTGTTCTAATATTTTTTGTTGGTGTTCGGTGAGCTGCGCGATCGCCAATTTGGCTTGCGGAGCTGCCAACCGTCCCAAGCGCCGTAGTACCGGTAATGACCATTCTTGCGTGACCGGGCTTGCCGCAAAATGCCCATAAATTGCATCCATCTGCGCCGCAATCTGTTGCAGGCATTGTGCGCGATCCCCGATCATCAGCGTCAATACAATACGATAGTCTTCAAGATAAAGCCGATGGAAGCCTGGCATCAATGGCGGCCAGACCGCTTGCAATGCCGCCGCCAGTATCGGCCATGCGGCGTGTTCTCTCGCCATTTCTTCGCCCGTGAGCGGCGCTGGCAGTAGCGCCAGATAGTGCAGTTGCTGTGGTCGGGCGTCAGTGTCGCGCCACGCTTGCCATGTTGCGAGAAACTGTCGGCCTGTATCGAATGCGGTGTCGAGGAGGGTGTAGCTAAGCTGTTGTCGCCATTCTTTGACGATGCTTTCGAGCATTATTTTGCCTGTCGCCGTGTGAGAAGCGTGATCGGGCATAGGCGTGATTGGTGGCAAAGGTGGAGCGGGATTGTGCATCTGGGAAGTGTATCTAATTTCTATTCAAATCCGTGCGATTACTGCCATCGTCTCGGTAACTGTGCCGAAGGCGCAAAAGGCTATCGGGCACAGACAGGCCGAATAATTACCGACTCTTACATAACTGATGTTATGGGGTCTGAAGTCGCTCCCTTCAGCCGCTAGCAGGGGAAGGGAGCTAAGCAATCACTGCGTAATGTCACTTACACCGGCGTTGCTTCTTCGACCGTCACCTTTTTCAGCACTGAATTATTTGTAGATCCCGTCCGGGCTAATATCGCCTCTACCGGCTTGGCCAACAGATGCTCTGTGGTACGCATGAGGCGTTGGGGTACGCGTAGTAATAATGCGCGACACGAGGGTTCAACTGTACCGTTCACAACTTTTTCACCCCATGGGCTGGTCTGCTCTCTGTGGATCAATCGGCTGTCGTCGTTGACCAGATATATAAACCGATTGTTGTCGAGGAAGGTGCGCAATGTTTCCAGTGTCTGGACGTCGTTATCTTTAGCCTGATATTTGGCCACCAATTCGGGGTTGGCGTTGAAGGCCAGAAGCAGCTCGGTATCCAAATGTGTAAAAAGCAGGTTCATTTTTCCCAGCCGCTGCAAAATGCCCTCGTGATCTTGATCGGCATTGCGAAATTTCTCCACATTCGCAGGCAGCTGCGCTCTGTTGCGATCGATGTGCCCGCCAAAGATGGCGTCACCGGCCCACGCGCCAGTGGCGTTGAGTAGGGCGCGCAGACTATCTAAGGCACTTTGCGTCAGCGCGGCCGCCCCCGATACGGAAGCTGCCGCTGTGTCGCCGCCCGTTGCCCGCGCACTCAACAGCATCACTCTTAGCGGAGCTACTAAGTTGTTGAGCATGGCAGGCAGGGCGGCTGCCGCCTGTCCTTTTTCCAGCAGTTGCAGCACGGTGTATGAAGCGCAATCCCTTAGCGTTGCATCTTCTGCGGGTGCGGCTGTCTCTGGATCTTCGAGGCAGGCATCGAGCAGAGCAAGGGCGACGGTCATGCGCGCTTCGATTTTGCAGACCAGGTCGACGCGGTCTGCTGTCGGGGAGCGCAAACTCATCGTCACTAATGCCTTGACCGCCTCCAACACAGTCAGGCCCCAGTTGCCAAAGGACGAGCCGGTGGGGTGATCGGCTGCGCTCAGTTTTCGATCCGGATGAGATTGCATCCCGGCATACATGATTGCCAGCAGTGAGCCACAGATCCCCAGCGATATGGTCTCTCGGATGAAGTTTACGTTGCGCGCCGTCTTGCTGGTGTTCCCCATTGCGGCCATAAACATGTCGCCTTGATAGAGAAATTTCTTTATTTTTGTCTCGTTAACTCCCTCGACATGATCCGGGGCTGATTTTCCAGTAAGAGGGGCGACGCGCAATAAGGCGGCCTCTGCCTGTCGGTATCCCAGATCGTAATAATCCGAAAAATGGTTGGCTGATTTGACTGCGCACTTAAAGGCATTTATGTATGTTATTGCGCGTAAGAGTGCCTCTTGCTCTGTGTCATGGGCTGCTTCCGGTTCGATGGGGAGTGTTTCCGATGATCTCCTCCCGGCTGTAAGTCTTTCCAGTACAGGGCTGCTTTCGGGACTATTACAGGGCTGCTGGGGGATGGTCGATGGTCTTGCTAAGCCTACTTCTGAAACTTCAGGCATGGTGATCCTTTAGAGTATTTAAATGACTGATACTTATCTTTTAGTGATTAAAAGATCTTTTAAATAGCATTCTTGTCGGCGATCATCCATGTCGGAACGCCTCAACAGCTCAGTAATAGCACCCCGCAGCCAGTAATGCCGTTCAGTTAAGAAATCGTTCGGACTGAGTTGCGTAGTATCGAAGGCGCACCTGCATCAGCGCTGACTTCGATACGCCCGATGGGCTACTCAGCCCGAACGGTTAACTAGATTAATTAAACAGCATTACCCCGCAGCGAGCGTGTTTCAGAGTGACTGCGGTGCGTAATCGGACCTGCGTTGCAGCCTTTGAGCGTCGCTATGGAGGCACGCCCGGTCTGGTAAAACCGTCGATACGCGCAACGATTAAAAGCGCCTTGGCCTTGCTAGCCCGACTGCCACGCTCTCCGGCGCGGCGTCATTTTTATTGCCCTTCCTCTTTATTGCTCCCGCGATTTTTTCGGCCGGGTGGCCCATCAGACGCTGGACTTCAAGCGAGCAGCGGTAGGGGGCGCGTGCGATCATGCCGGGCCTGACCCGAAATTTTCCATCGACAAATTTTTTGCCCCAATGGTTTTCCGGCGCTTCGCTCGACAATGTGCCATTGTGGTTGGCTGTAAAGGGGATCTGCTCAGCGTCTAAAAATGCTTGCAATGTGGCCATCGAGGTGATGTCGGCTGACAGAAACTCGGCGTTCCTCTCAGGGGAGGCGGCAATACTATTGAGCAACTCTGTATCGCACGTTGAAATAAGGAATGTGGTTTTTTCCATTCGCAACAAAAGCGCACGGTGTTCAATCTCAGAATAGCGAAATTGTTCTCTGAGGTCCGGCAGAGCGGTTCCGATACGATTGAATTCGAGGCCGAAGAGTTTGTTGCGTGCCCATGTACCCATACTGCTGGCTCCGACGCGCACGATACCATCGCAAACATGACTTGCGACCCGAAACATACCGCGCAATGAAGCATGCGCCGGGTCGCCGCTGACCATCTCTGCGACATATTGCCAGGAGCGTGCCAGCGGCAAGGCGGCATTGGCGAAAGTGCACACCGTGGCAAAATCGCGCCCTTTTTCAGCCACTTGCAATGCGATTTTTTTAGCGCGCGTCCCGACTGAGACACTTTCTTTCAGCGTAGCCACAGACGGATCATCCAGGCAGGCTTTGAGCAAGAGGATGCAGACTGCCAGACGCTTTTGATTTTCTTCGACCAGATGGTGTCGCATCAATGTCAGAGGGCTGAGGCTTCTGGTGATCAATCCCTTGAGAACCTCGACTATTACCAGAGCCCAATCGCCAGCGTCTTTGCCAGTCGGACGATTTGCTGCACTGTAATCACCCGTGTTGTAGGCGTCTTCGGCGACCAGCGCAGGGATGATGGTTGCCAGCATCCCGATGCTGACCCCTGCTGAGATCAGATCTTGCAACAGGCGTGCGTTGAGTCCGGTGTCGCCGGTTTTCTTTAATTCATCGAGATAGGCTACGATTTTGCAGAATTCGGTATCGATAGCGGCATCAGTGATTTCTTCTGCATCGTGCGTCTGGGATGGTGCATTAAGCGTAGCAGCATGCACCATCGTGGCAATTGCCTGCTCGTATTCCTTCTTATAAAACCCCTGACCTGCTGCGGTTGTACCGATTGCGCACTTGATGATCTTTGCGAATTTCATTTCCCGGGTGCGCTGCTCCGGCGTCGTGGCAGCGAGGTCCTTCATATGGATGGGTAGCCCCCATCCAGTCTTAAATCGTGGGCCGACCGAACGGGGTGGGGCATTTGTATAGTGTCGATGCGGGGCGGAGGTATAGGGTGAGCTTGCTTGCGGAGCTACTGGCATATTGGTCCTTTAAAATAGGTAATGATGAACAGATCCTCTCAATAGGTTCCTGACGTCAATTTACAACGCCTCAATCCTCATCCGTAGACGAATCTAATTTCCACATTTTTAGCAACTATCGCTAATACGTTCGCAGCACCTTATAACCACGTTCTTGCAACAACTTCTGCACGGCGCTCGCTCCTGTCAAATGCAGCATGCCGATACCGACAAATACGGTCTCACCAGCGGCGCTGGAATTTAGCAATTTTTCGACGGCATCGGCCAGTGCCGGATTGCGCCCCTCCAGCAATGCACGCTGGACAAATTTTCCGGTGAAGGTGTCGTCGCTGGTCATTTCTTTCAACAGTGTGTTCAGACCGACCAGATCGCCGCTGCGCCATAACGCGATCAATTGCAGCGCCTTGCGTGCGCGCACCGGATCACGTAAATCATTGACGCTGTCTTGCAAAAATCGGGTTTGATCAGCGATGGATAAATTGCCCAAAAGCGACAACTGATATTCGACACTTTCCAGACCGATCAAGGGCTTGTTTTGTGTTTGCGCATAGTCAGACAAATAGTTGTCGACGCCCTGTTCTTTGGGATAGCCATGGCGGGCGTATTCTTCCGTCATCAGCACCGTTGCCAGCAGCCACGGTTTCATGCGCGCGGTACTGGTGGGCGCAATGCGGTATTTTTTGAGCAAACTACCCAGCGCTTGCTTGAGCGCTGCGGGCATCTCTTGTCGGTCTTGCGCGGCGGCGCTGTCATCGGGATAGAGCGCATAGCGTTGTATCAGTTGATTGACCGCCTGGGTATCGCTGGCGTCGATTTCAATGGCGATGCGGGAAGACTGGTTTAATGCCGTCATGACCTGCGGCGCGAGGGGGAAAAAATCAGCGCGACCGACGTGAATCGTGCCAAACAAATACACGGTATGACCGTCGCGCTCGATGGAAAACAGCGCGCCGCCTTGCCGGAGCGTCTCTGATTTGACCGTGATGTCCTTGGCTAGTGTGGATGCGCTATATAGTGCGATGAGGCACAACGGGATCAGATAGCGGTGACGTCCGCGCAGATCGATGCTGCGGCTGAAAAATGACTTAAATCGAGACCGCACATTCTCTATAATCTGGCGCAGCACACATTCTCCTTGACGCGTAGTTGCGTAGTTGTTGTTATCTGTCCGAACTTACCTTGGCGATTTTGACGACTTTTTCAGCGTTTTGAAATGATGAAAATTTTACAAGAATGCGGAATATGAATTTTATGCATACTACACCGCTATGGTTATTCGACCTCGATAACACACTGCACAACGCTTCGTACGCATTTTTTCCAGCGATCAATGACAACATGAATCGCTTCATCGCAGGCGTCCTGGGTGTGGATGGGGTTGACGCCGATGCGGCCACGGTAGACGCGGTGCGCACCGATTACTGGCGGCGCTATGGCGCGACGCTTTTGGGGATGGTCAAACATCATGCGGTACGGCCCGAAGATTTTCTGCGTGAGGCGCATCGCTTTGACGATCTGGCCGGGATGATCCGGGCTGAGCGCGGCTTGATCAGTGTGTTGAAGCGGCTACCCGGTCGCAAGATTTTGCTCACCAATGCGCCGCAACGCTATTCCCGTGAGGTAATGCGGCATTTGGGTTTGCATCGTCAATTCGGGCAGCATATTGCGATTGAGGCGATGCAGGTACATCGGCAATCTCGCCCCAAGCCGTCACCGCAATTTTTGCGTAAATTAATCGCCCGTCAACGCATCCCGGCCCATCGTTGTATTTTGGTAGAGGACACGCTCGTCAATCTGAAGAGCGCCAGGCGCATAGGCATGCGTACGGTATGGGTGACCGGATATTTGCCGCAAAAGTTGACAAAGCGCACCCGCGCCGTCGATGTCAAAGTAAAATCCGTGCGGCGTCTGGCTGATCACTGTCATCGACTACGCTAAATTTCAACAGATTACTGAATAACACGACTATGGCAACAATGAAACCGGGCGAGCGTAAGCTACAAATTCTTCAAGCGTTAGCGAGTATGCTCGAGCAACCTAAAGGTGAAAAGATCACCACGGCGGCGTTGGCTGCCAGATTAGAGGTGTCCGAGGCCGCGTTGTATCGCCATTTCGCCAGCAAAGCGCAGATGTTTGAGGGATTGATCGAGTTTATTGAGTCCAGCGTCTTCGGCCTCATCAATCAAATCGCCGAGCAGCAGGAAAATGGCTTGTTGCAGGCTAAGGCCGTGGTGTTGATGCTGCTCAATTTTGCCGAGCGCAATCCCGGCATGACGCGAGTGATCATTGGCGACGCGCTCATCAACGAAGATGCGCGGTTGCAGTTGCGTATGAACCAGTTTGTGGATCGGGTTGAACTGGCCTTGAAGCAGGCGTTGCGTATCGCCGCCAGTCAGGGTGAAACCAGCGAAACAGAGGCCACTATACGCGCCAATATATTGACCAGTTTTGTGCTGGGCCGCTGGCAACGGTTTGCCAAAACGCGTTTTGTACAAAAACCGTGCGACGACGCGGTGCAACATATTGCGTTAATGTTGGTGTAATACCGGCGTCAATAGCACCGTAAGAGCGTGATAAAAAACCGACTAATAACAGGAGTCTGAGCATGAAAAAAATAGGATTTGGCGTCGCCACCATCGCAGTGACCCTAGCGTTGAGCGTCACTAGCGTGCAAGCGCAAATCAAGGTCGGCGTGAGCGTATCGGCAACCGGCCCTGCAGCATCGTTAGGCATCCCGGAGAAAAATACCTTCGCTTTATTGCCGAAAGAAATTGCCGGTCAAAAAGTTGAATACATCGTCTTAGATGACGCTACCGACACCACTACGGCGGTCAAGAATGCCCGCAAACTGGTGACCGAAGACAAGGTGGATTTACTCATCGGATCGACCACCACACCGAACACGCTGGCGATGAGCGATGTCGCCGCCGAATCCGGCACGCCGCTCATTTCCATGGCCGCCTCGGCCTTGTTGGTGGAGCCGGTTGACGCTAAACGTCACTGGATTTTCAAGTCGCCGCAAAATGATTCGCACATGGCCACTGCGATCATCTCGCACATGGCGGACGCCGGTGTGAAAACGGTGGCTTTCATCGGTTTTTCGGACGCCTATGGTGAAGGTTGGTATCGCGAATTTGCCAAGCTGGCGGAGATGCGCAAGATCAAAATCGTCGCCAACGAACGGTTCTCCCGGCCTGATACTTCCGTCACCGGCCAAGTGTTAAAAATCATCAGCGCCAACCCTGATGCGGTATTGATTGCAGGCGCTGGCACACCGGCTGCGTTGCCGCAAAAAACCTTAAAAGAGCGCGGCTATAAAGGCAAGATTTATCAAACGCATGGCGTTGCCAATAATGATTTTCTGCGCGTGTGCGGCAAAGATTGTGAAGGCACATTTTTGCCAGCCGGACCCTTGTTGGTGGCAGAACAACTGCCGGATAGCAACCCGGTGAAAAAGTCGGCAATGGCCTATCGTGCCGCCTACGAAAAAGTCTATGGCGCAGGTAGCGTATCGACCTTCGGTGGACATGCCTGGGATGCGGGACAGTTGTTGGCAGCGGCGGTGCCTGCTGCACTCAAAAAAGGACCGCCGGGCAGCAAAGAATTCCGCGCTGGTTTACGTGACGGGATTGAGGCCATCAAGAATCTGGCGGTCTCGCACGGCATCGTCAATATGAGCGCCACCGATCACGTTGGTTACGATCAGCGCTCGCGGGTGATGGTGGAAATCGTGGGTGGTAAATGGAAGTTGTTGGACGCTGCTAAGTAGTCTTTAAGTTGTGTAGCGTGTTGACGCTGTAAGTTCTTAGAGGGCGTGTTGAGAATTGGAATTTGTAAAATCCATAAAAACCGTTCGGACTGAGTAGGCACAAAGTGCCGTATCGAAGAATCGCCAACGCATGCAACTACTTCGATACGCCCTCGGGCTACTCAGTACGAACGGGGTTTCTTAAACTTACATGTCAACATTCCCTATTTACATTAGTTGCCGCTGGCCGGATTCCCGGAACCAGCGGCAATCTCATTTAAGGCCGCGTTATGGACTTATCAATTGCCGCCATTCTGGCGCAGGACGGCATTACCAGTGGCGCGATTTACGCCTTGCTGGCATTGGCGTTAGTGCTGGTTTTTTCTGTCACGCGGGTGATTTTTATACCGCAGGGTGAATTTGTCGCCTTCGGTGCGTTGACGATGGCGGCGTTGCAGGCGGACCATTTTCCGTTGTCGGCAACCTTGCTCGTGGTGCTGGGAATCATCAGTTTTGTGCAGGAGACATGGACCATTCTGAGCACGCCCGAATCGCGTCTCAGTGCGGCGCGCAGCATCCCGTTGGCAGGGCTGAAATTTGTGCTGCTACCGCTTGCTATTTATGCGCTCACTCGCCTCTACGGTCACGCCAGTTTGCCGATGGCGTTGCAGGTGTTGCTGACCTTGCTCATCGTAGTGCCGATGGGGCCGATGATTTATCGGCTGGCGTTTGCGCCATTGGCAGAGGCGAGCACGCTGGTGTTGTTGATCGTATCCGTGGGTGTGCATTACGCGCTCATGGGGATTGGCTTACTGATGTTTGGCGCAGAAGGTTCGCGCACGTTGCCGTTTTCTGATGCGCGTTTTGAGATTGGCGGCCTGGCGATGACCGGTCAAAGCGTGGTGATTGTCGGGGTTTCTCTGGCGCTGATTGTGGCGCTGTATGTGTATTTTGAACGGACATTGTCGGGCAAGGCGCTACGCGCCACGGCGGTTAATCGCTTGGGTGCGCGCCTGGTGGGAATCGGGACCACGCAAGCAGGGCGGCTGGCGTTTACGCTGGCGGCGGCGTTGGGCGCATTGAGTGGGATATTGATCGCACCGCTGACGACGGTGTATTACGACAGCGGATTTTTGATCGGCTTGAAGGGATTCGTAGGCGCGATTATTGGCGGTCTGGGGAGTTATCCGATTGCCGCTGCGGGTGCGGTGTTGGTCGGTTTACTGGAGTCGTATTCGTCATTCTGGGCCAGCGCTTTTAAAGAGGTGATTGTGTTTACCTTGATTATTCCGGTACTGTTGTGGCGTTCGCTCACGAGCAAGCACGTTGATGAGGGCGATCAATAATGGCTGCCTTTTTACGATCCTCCTTGTCCATCGCGGTGTGTGCGATTTTCTTGATCATTATTGCCTTGCTGCCGATTCTGCCGACCCCTGAATACTGGATTACGCTGGCCAACTATATTGGCTTGTATTCCATCGTGGCGTTGGGGTTGGTACTGCTCACTGGTATCGGTGGTTTGACATCGTTCGGGCAGGCTGCCTTTGTCGGTTTGGGTGCTTATTCGACGGCGTATCTGAGTACGCGGTATGGGATTTCGCCGTGGATCGGCATGCTCGCAGGTCTGGGCGTGACGATGATTGCGGCCTTGAGTATCGGTGCGATTACGATGCGGTTGTCGGGCCATTATTTGCCACTGGGGACGATTGCCTGGGCCTTGTCGCTGTTTTATTTGTTCGGCAATCTGGACTTTTTGGGTAAGTACGATGGGCTCAACGGGATTCCATCAATCGAGCTGTTCGGCATCACGCTCGATACAGGACGCAAGATGTTTTACCTGATTTGGGCGATGTTATTGGTGGGGTTGCTGGGTGTGCAGAATTTATTGAATTCACGTCTTGGTCGAGCGATCCGGGCGCTCAACGGCGGCGGTGTGATGGCCGAGGCGATGGGGGTCAATACGGGCTGGATCAAGATCGTGATTTTTGTTTTAGCCGCATTGCTGGCGAGCGTTTCCGGCTGGTTGTATGCGCATTTGCAGCGCTCGGTTAATCCGACGCCGTTTGGTTTGAATGCCGGGATTGAGTATTTGTTTATGGCCGTAGTCGGTGGTGCAGGCTATGTCTGGGGCGCGATTTTGGGTTCGACTTTGTTGACCTTGCTCAAGGATCAGTTGCAATCGTGGCTGCCGAAATTGTTAGGGGCGAACGGCAATTTTGAAACCATTGTTTTCGGTATTGTGATGGTGTTGTTGTTGCAGCGTGCGCGTGAAGGTCTGTGGCCTTATTTGCGACAATTGGTGCCGACAAAACGCTATGCGATAGCGCCAAAAACGGCTCCCGCATTGGCGCAACGCGCAAAACTGCCGCACGGCGAAATCGTGCTCGCAGTCGAATGCGCGCGGAAAGAATTCGGCGGCTTGGTGGCGGTCAATGACGTTGGATTCACTGTCGCAGCAGGAGAAATCGTCGGCCTGATCGGTCCCAACGGCGCAGGAAAATCCACGATGTTCAACCTCATCACGGGGGTCTTGCCACTGACCGCCGGATCGGTGCAATTTCGGACCGACGGCAGGTTGCAGCACATTGGCGGTTTGCCGTCGCGCCAGATTGTGCGGCGTGGGATTGCACGCACGTTTCAGCACGTGCGCTTATTGCCGACCATGACGGTGCTGGAGAACGCGGCGATTGGTGCCCATTTGCGCGGTCAGCATGGCGATCTCGCAGGCGTCGCAACCGGTTTGTTACGCTTGAATAAAACCGAAGAAAAGGTATTGTTGTTCGAGGCAAAAGTACAGCTCGAACGGGTCGGTCTGGGTGCTTTGTTGTATGAAGAAGCCGGGAGTCTGGCGCTGGGTCAGCAACGCATACTGGAGATCGCGCGCGCCCTGTGTTGCGATCCGACCTTGCTGCTGCTCGATGAACCGGCGGCGGGTTTGCGTTATCAGGAAAAACAGGCGCTGGCGGTGTTGCTGCGTAAGCTCAAAGCCGAAGGTATGAGTATTTTGTTAGTCGAGCATGATATGGATTTTGTCATGACCCTGACCGACCGTCTGGTGGTGATGGAATTCGGGACCAAAATTGCCGAGGGCTTGCCCGCCGACGTGCAGCAAAACCCGGCGGTGCTGGATGCTTATTTGGGAGGCATTGATGACTAACTTGATCACTAGTTTGATCACTACACCGGTTCTGGAAGTCCACGATCTGCACGTCGCTTACGGCAAAGTCGAAGCCTTGCATGGTGCGAGCTTGCAAGTCGGTGCCGGCCAGATCGTCACCGTCATCGGTCCCAACGGTGCGGGTAAATCGACGATGCTCAATGCGATTGCCGGGGCCATGCCCAACAATGGCAGTGCACGCGGTAAAGTCAGCCTGCTCGGGCATGATATGCAGGGCGTCGCCATCGAGACGCGGGTAGCACGTGGTATGAGTCTGGTGCCGGAAAAGCGCGAGTTATTTGCCAGCATGAGCGTGGAAGATAATTTGTTGCTGGGCAGCTATCGGCGTTACAAAGCTGGTGAAAATGGTTACGCCGATCAGTTGCCGGTGGTCTATGATTTATTTCCGCGTTTGCAGGAGCGACGCAAGCAACAGGCCGGTACGCTCTCGGGCGGTGAGCGTCAGATGCTGGCAGTCGGACGGGCCTTGATGGCTAAGCCGCAATTACTGATGTTGGATGAGCCTAGTCTGGGCCTGGCACCGTTGATCGTGAAGGAAATTTTTCACATCATTGTGCGCTTGAAGCAAACCGGCGTGGCGATTCTGTTAGTCGAGCAAAACGCCCGTGCGGCGTTGCAGGTGGCGGACTATGCCTATGTGCTGGAGACTGGAGATATGGTCATGGAAGGGCCTGCTGCGCAGTTGGCGAGCGATCCGAAGGTGATCTCAGCGTATCTGGGCTTGGCGAAAGGGACTTAATCAACTCGCTGGAGCAGTAATCCGACAAACATGTTAAATTTCCGCCTCGGCTGGCCGTTGTACTTAATTACACGGATAGCCGAATACGTTCTCAGGGCGGGGTGAAATTCCCCTCCGGCGGTAATGACACGCAATGTGTCTAGCCCGCGAGCGCTTGTTGTTTATGCGGCAAGGTCAGCAGACTCGGTGTGATTCCGAGGCCGACGGTGATAGTCCGGATAAAGAGAGAGCGGGATGCAATAAGAACTGGTTCACAATCTGTTTGCGTCTGGCGTTGGCGTTTTTAAGTCAGTTGATGATGGCAGTACTGCAAGCGATGAAGAGTCAGTTCCGGGCGTGCTTGCGCACGTCTTGATAATCCCCATCGATCCAAAACGCTCTGTTTTTTTATGCATGATCTAAAAACAGGAGTCATCAATGCTGCAATCATCAATCGTTGCAAAATCCACACCGCAAGCAGGTCAACGCATCGCTTTCATCCAGGCCGGTTGGCATCGGGAGATCGTCGATCAAAGTCGTTTGTCCTTTATTTCTGAAATCACCAGTCTTGGTTACGCTGAATCGGACCTCGATTTTTTCGAAGTCGCGGGCGCGTTTGAAATTCCATTGCACGCTAAATTGCTGGCCAATAGCGGTAGGTATGCCGGGATTGTCGGCGCAGGCTTAGTCGTTGATGGCGGAATTTATCGCCATGAATTTGTGGCGCAAGCAGTTATTTCGGGACTGATGCAGGTGCAGCTGGAAACCGGCGTTCCAGTGTTTTCGGTTGTGCTGACACCGCATCATTTTCATGCTGGCGATGAGCATCAGAAATTTTACTTTGAACATTTTTTGGTGAAGGGGGCTGAGGTGGCAAGAGCGTGTGCGTCTACTGTGCGCGCAATACGTCAGCTAAGTGAGCAGCCTGTGTTGGCATATGCAGCTTGAGGTTGTTTGATCCGTTGACTTTATACGCTTAAATCAATGTTTATTTGCGCTGCATCCGTGTGATTCGGATGCAGCGTCAAGCCGACAGCTTCGAGCGCCTCTTCTCTTTTCTGTTCTTTGTTCTGTTCTTTGTTATGTTCATTGCGCATTTTATTGGCCCCTGCTTTGGCTCGTCCGATTGATTCTGGTGACATGGTTGACGCCACCAACTAGGAAAATTTCTTAGCCATTTCTTATCCCATCTTTTTAAAAAGTTTTCGATTTTCTTCATTGAGAATACTTAATGTCCACACACCGGGCAAGCAGCATCCCGCGCCACATTAATCCGTATCCATTCCATCGTCCGTGCGTCCAGCATCAGTAATTGCCCGGCCAGCGAAGTCCCAATCCCCATGATCAGCTTTAATGCTTCAGCCGCTTGCATGCTGCCGATGATGCCGACCAGCGGCGCAAATACGCCCATCGTGGCGCAGTGCACTTCTTCAAATTCACGATCCGGCGGGAACAGGCAGGCGTAGCACGGTGAGGTTGCCGAGCGTGGATCGAAGACGCTGATCTGGCCGTCGAAACCGATGGCGGCACCTGAGACTAATGGCACTTTGTGCGCAACGCAGGCGCGATTGATGGCGTGGCGGGTGCTGAAGTTGTCGCTGCAATCGAGTACGACATCGGCGTTGCTGATCAATACGTCGAGGCGGGTTTGGTCGGCGCGTTCGGCTATGCAGATGATGTTGATGTCAGGGTTGATTTGCGTGAGCGCTGTTTTTGCCGATTGCACTTTGGGCTGGCCGATGCGCTCGTTGGTATGCAGGATTTGGCGCTGCAAATTGGTGAGTTCTACGGTGTCGTTATCGACAATCGTGATGGTGCCGACGCCAGCGGAGGCGAGGTAGAGTGCCGCCGGTGAGCCTAGTCCGCCAGCGCCAATAATGAGGGCGTGGGCTGCCAGTAGTTTTTCCTGACCGTCAATATCAATATCGTCGAGCAAGATATGGCGGGAGTAGCGCAGCAATTGTTGATCGTTCATGGTGTCGGGCACGGATTTGGCGGTAAAAAAAGAATAAAAAAGAGAGAAAAAAAGCCGCATCAATTGATGCGGCTTTCGAAGGTGTTTAACGCAAGGATTTAAGCTGAATTAAGTCAATTATTTTAGTCGATTATTTTTTATCGTCTTTTTTGAGGCTGCCTTTAGTCACTTCGTTAATCAGCTCCTTGTCGCTTTTTTCCTCAGCCGTCACATCTTTTTCTAACTCAGACTTGGATTCGACTTTTGCCAGTTGTACCGGTAAGCCCTTCAAATAATTCAAGGCTTGTGTCAGCTGGAAGTCTTCTTTAGAGCCGAATTCCAGCGGTTTGCGTTTTCTGGCAAGTGCCATGAGACGTTGATCTTCTTCCAGTTCATCGGCTTTCGGCACGACCGAGGCGATGTTGGCGTCTTTATCTTTGTCGTTACTCAAGTGCTTGGTCAGATCGGCTTCGCGCACGCGCAGGCCTTTGAGCAAATCACCTTCTGCGTATTCGTCGACCAGCATATCGGGGATGATCCCTTTGGCCTGAATCGAGCGACCGTTTGGCGTGTAATAACGCGCAGTCGTCAGCTTGACAGCCGTTTCGCGGTTAGGCGGCAGGGCGACGATGGATTGGACCGAGCCTTTGCCGAAGGTTTGCGATCCCATGATGATGGCGCGCTTGTAGTCTTGCAATGCGCCAGCGACGATTTCAGAAGCCGAGGCGGAGCCGGTATTGACCAGCACGACCAGTGGGATTTTTTTCACAGCCTCAGGCAATTTTGCCAACTCGTCCATGCCCGGTCCTGAAGAATAATATTCAGGCTTGGCTAAGAAGCTCGCTTTTGAACTTGGCAATTGACCATTGGTGGTGACGACGACAACATCTTTCGGCAAGAAGGCGGCGGAAACCCCGATCGCGCCCGGCAGCACGCCACCCGGATCGTTACGCAAGTCGAGTACCAGACCTTTCATTTTCGGGTCTGCGGCGTACATGGCTTCAATTTTTTTGGCCATGTCGTTGACGGTGGGTTCCTGGAATTGGGTGATGCGTATCCAGCCATAACCGGGCTCAACAACCTTGGATTTGACGCTTTGGACACGAATTTCCTGGCGCGTTATGACGATGATCAGCGGTTTATCTTCGTCTTTGCGGGCGATCGTGAGTTTGATTTTGGTGTTGGGCTCGCCACGCATGCGTTTGACGGCCTGATCCAGTGTCATGCCCTTGATCGGTGCGTCATCGAGACGCGTAATCAGATCTCCGGCCTTGATACCGGCACGGTAGGCTGGCGAATCTTCGATCGGCGAGATGACTTTAACGTAGCCTTCTTCCATGCCGACTTCGATACCGAGGCCGACGAACTTGCCTTGCGTCATTTCGCGCAGTTCTTTGTAGCCTTTTTTGTCCAGATAGGACGAATGCGGGTCTAGTGACGCGACCATGCCGGAAATGGCTTCGGTTAATAGTTTTTTGTCGTCTACCGGCTCGACATAGTCAGACTTGATGAGTCCGAATACGTCTGCCAGTTGCCGCACTTCTTCCAGCGGCAATGGCGCTGTCGCACTTTTTTGTGCAATGGCATCAAATTGAATTGAGGCGGCGACGCCTGCGATCACGCCTAAACTAATGAGGCTGATGTTTTTGAGCTTACTTCCCATGTTTCACCTAGTAGTTACCCAACCGATTGGGTCAAACGCACGGCCTTGATGCCGAATTTCAAAGTATAAACCTGATTGTTCGTTGCCGCCGCTGTTACCTGCATTGGCAATGGTGTCGCCGACTTTGACTGCGTCGCCGGGACGTTTCAATAAGGTCTGATTGTTGCCGTAAATGGTCATGTATTCATTGCCATGATCAACAATGATGAGATTGCCGAACCCACGTAGCCAGTCGGCAAAGACGATTCGTCCAGCGGCGACCGCCTTGACTTCGGTGCCTTCCGGGGCGCGTATGAAGACACCTTTGGATGCCGGGCCATCGCCGCGTTTGCTGCCGAATTTGTTCATCAGGTCGCCCCGTAGCGGCAAGCGCAACAGGCCGCGCAAGGATGCAAACGGTTTGCCGTAGGCGGCGGCTTGCGAATCGGCGTCCGGGGTCAGGTCATTGCGTGCTATCGGTGTTGTTGGTGCTGTTGATGCGGCTGCACTTTTCGGTGGCGGTTGATCGTCCTCGATCGGGTCCGGGGTAAAGGCGGGGACGGTTGGTGCTTGCGGCGCTGTGTTGGGCTTTTTGGCTAAAGCGTCGCGTTGTTGCTGGCGTTGGCGTTGTTGTTTCTGCGCCTGCGCCAATGCCCGTGCGGCTTCGGCTTTTGCCAATGCTGCGGCTTGCGCTTTGGCGATTTGTTCCTGCCGGCGTTGTTCACGCAGAATCGCTTCGGCTTTCTTTTGGGCTTCGATCAAGGCCGCCAGCTTATCGACCAAACCAGCCAGACGCCGCTCGTCGCGCTCGGTCTTGCCGACTTCTTTGCGTTGCGCAGCCAGTTTGCCCGAGAGTTGCGTCAGCAGTAGCGAGCGGGTGGTTTTTTGTTTTTCGAGGACCGCTTTCTGATCGCGTTGCTCAAGTGCAATTTCATCGAGCGCATCTTTGGCGTTTTGGGTGTCGGTCTGATTGGCTTCAACCGCCTGCAAGTTAATGCGTAGTGCATCAATCAGCCTGGCCTGGGCTTTGGAGACGTAGCCCATGTATTGCAATTCGCGATTAATTTGATTTGGGTTGTCGCCCGATAGCAATAATTTGATGCGGTCTTCGTTACCGGCCAGATATTGCTGGCGCAGTAAGGAGGCCATTTGGGCTTGTTGGGCGGCAACGGTTTTACTGAGCTCGGCATGTTTTTTGGATAAATCATCGAGCGTGGCCTGGGTCTGTTTTTGTTCTCCGCTCAGATCAAATAGTGCACGATTGGCTTTCGAGATGGCGGCTTCGGAATCTGCCAGCGCATCGGCGGCATCGTCTTTTGCGGTTTCTGTCTGGTTGATGTCGCTTTTTAGGGCATCCAATTTTTGTTGTAATTCGGTACGTTCGGTTTCGGCGATTTGTTTTTGTTGGCTGCGTTCGGTGAGTTTGGGTGCTGCTGTTACTGGATTGGTTGCCAGCGCCATGGCAAGGACGAGGGCGAACATAGTGAACACCGGGCGCACAGCAAACAGCGCCGTTGGCGCTCTTTGCATGCTGCGCCCGGCCTTTTGGGCCGGGGGATGCAATCTCATCGGAGTGATATTTATTGCGCTTTTCCCTGATTGGCAACGGCGTGCATCGCCGCGGCAATGGCTGCCTGGTCGCCCAGATAGTAACTTTTAATGGGTTTGAGGTCGGCGTCGAGCTCATAGACGAGCGGTTGGCCGTTCGGGATGTTGAGGCCGACGATAGCTTCGTCGCTGATGCCGTCAAGCATTTTGATGAGCGCACGCAAGCTGTTGCCGTGGGCTGAAATGATAATGCGCTTGCCGCTGCGAATGGCGGGCGCGATGGTGTCGTTCCAGGCAGGCAGCACGCGGGCGACGGTGTCTTTCAGGCATTCGGTGAGGGGGATTTCTTCACGCTTGAGATGGACGTAGCGGGGGTCGTCATAGGAGGCGCGGGGATCGTTTTCATCCAGCTTGAGCGGCGGCGTATCGTAGCTGCGACGCCAGACCATGACTTGTTCATCGCCGTATTTAGCGGCTGTCTCGGCCTTGTTGAGTCCTTGCAACGCGCCGTAGTGGCGCTCATTCAAGCGCCAGTCGTGCTGCACGGGCAGCCACATCAAATCCATTTCATCGAGCGTGCCCCAGAGTGTGCGGATGGCGCGCTTGAGGACTGAGGTGTAAGCCAGGTCGAAACTGAACCCGGCTTCCTTGAGTAGCTTGCCAGCTTCTCTGGCTTCGGCGACGCCTTTTTCGGTCAGATCAACATCGACCCAGCCAGTAAAGCGGTTAGCCAGATTCCAGGTGGATTCGCCGTGGCGCATCAGAACAATTTTATACATAGGTAAATGAAGGGAGTAGTTGAAGGAAGTAGTGAGCAATGGTGTAAATAATTAACGCACGGCAATCAATGCGAAAATGACGAATAGGATGGCGCTTGAGCGCTTCTATTTTATAATGTCGCGATTAACTAATACCATTGGATTCCTGTGAAATTCTTGATTGATAATATTTTTGTGCTCGGTTTGGTCATTTTGTCGGGCGGAGCGCTGATTTTCCCGTTGTTGCAACGACGCGGGAACAAAGTAACAACACTACAAGCAACGCAACTGATCAATCAAGGCAAAACGTTATTGCTCGATGTCCGCGACGTTGAGAGTTTTTCCGCTGGTCATTTAATCGATTCGAAAAACATTCCTCTGAAAGATCTGTCGCATCGCTTAGTCGAAATAGACAAATTCAAAGCGAAGAATGTGATTGTCGTTTGCCAGACAGGGACGCAATCGTCCAAAGCTGAAATACTGTTAGCCAAAGCTGGTTTCGCGCAGGTGTATAGCCTCGACGGCGGCATCGCAAGTTGGCATACCCAAGGTCTGCCGACCATCAAATAACGTAAAAAGAGAAGCTTATGACCCCCCACGTTTTAATGTATAGCACTGCTGTATGTCCTTATTGCATGCGCGCAGAGCAGTTGTTGAATGCTCGCGGTGTTGAGAGTATCGAAAAAGTACGGATTGATCTTGATCCGCAACAGCGCGATGAAATGATGACCAAAACCGGACGACGTACGGTCCCGCAAATTTATATTGGGGAGACCCATGTTGGTGGCTTCGATGATTTGAAGAAACTCGATGACGAGGGCAAGTTACAGGCTCTGCTGCAAGGTGCATCGGAAGCGGTTTAATGCCAGGAGCCTTCAATCGGGCTAGTAACGTGAGCAAGGTTGAGGCAATACTCTAAATATAGGGCATGTGCAAAGTTGCTTCGGTTGCTCAACGAGTATTTAATCGATGATGCAATCAGATTCAAAGATCGTATGTGATAGTTGCAACACCATTGTGTGGGTGGCAAACGCCATCCATTTTTAAATTTACCGAAAGAGTTTATGGCCGACGACATTATAAAAACCGAAAATACTGAAGCAAATGATCAGCCAATATTTCAGATCCAACGTGTATACCTGAAAGATTTGTCGCTTGAGCAGCCGAATTCGCCAGCTATTTTTCTCGAGCAAGATGCCCCGAAAATCGAAGTCGCTGTAGACGTCGGTGCGGAGCCATTGGCTGAAGGCATTTTTGAATCGACCGTGACCGTGACCGTCACCGCCAAGATCAACGATAAAGTCGCTTTTCTGGTCGAAGGCAAGCAGGCTGGCATTTTTGAAGTGCGCAATATTCCCGCTGAGCAGTTAGATCCTTTGCTGGGTATCGGTTGCCCGAATATCATTTATCCGTACCTGCGTGCCAATATCGCTGACGCCATCACCCGCGCTGGTTTTCCGCCGATTCATCTGGCTGAAATCAACTTTGAAGTGTTTTATCAGCAGCGCAGCCAGGCAATTGCCGAACATCAAGGTAGTAAAGACAGCATCGCAGTAGACGGTAGCAATACGATTAACTGATCACTTAGCGACGGTAGAAGTTTCAGGAGCCTGTCGGACTTACGGAATCGCTTCTGTAAGTCCGACAGGCTCCTCTGTTTGCAAGAATAACGACGGTGGTGTGCAAGCCGTTCGGGTACTCGTAGTAAGTGGAGACGATAAAATGAAATTTGTACGTGTAATCAGTACGGTAATGACCACGGTGTTGGTCGCTTTTGGCGCCGCTGGCGTGGCGCATGCGCTGGATTTCAAGAGCGTGGGCGCAGCCCCCGTTATCCTCTACGACGCTCCATCTGAAAAAGGCCGACGCGTTGCCATCGCCCCGCGTGGTATGCCAGTCGAAGTCGTGCTGACCTATGGTGAGTGGACCAAGGTGCGCGATACCAGTGGTGATTTATCTTGGGTACAGTCGAGTGGGCTAGTGAGTAAACGCAATCTGCAAGTCAAGGTCGCCAATGCCAAAATCCTTGCCAACCCTAATGAGACGGCCGCTGAAGTATTTAGCGCCGATAAAGGTGTATTGCTGGAATTGGTTGATCCGGTTGTATCAGGCTGGGTCAAGGTGCATCACCGTGATGGTCAGACTGGCTATATAAAAGCAACTGAGGTGTGGGGTAGTTGATCTAAGTGCTTGCTGTGCCTCATCAGGTAGCATCATATGATGCGATATCACATCATGCGACATCAATGTTTCAATGCTGCAGCCTTCGCTGCTGTACTTGCCGCATGATAGTCCCGCCATTTTATTCATTTCCCTTTTTTATACAACGATTGGTCTTTTGTGCCCGCCAACTCCGCTCCCATGAATATCACGATACTCGGCGCTGGTGCGTGGGGTTCTGCGCTGGCGATCGCGTTAGCGCAACGTCATAACGTGTTGCTGTGGGGGCGCGATGAGAAAACTATCGCCGCCATTTCACAGCAGCGCGAAAATATTGTTTATTTACCCGGTTTGCATTTGCCAGCCAATTTGATCGTCAGCGCTGATTTTGCGCAGGCCATCGCGCATGTCAGTCCGGCTCGGAGTACGGACTCTGGCGTAAATGACAATCTGCTCATTATTGCATCGTCAGTTGCCGGGCTACGCTCTTTGGCAGAGAAATTGCAGGGCCTGCCAGTGCCGAATATCGTTTGGCTATGTAAAGGTTTTGAAGAGCAGACCCGTTTGCTGCCGCATCAGATCGTACGGCAAGTACTGGGAGACAGCATTCCTGCGGGTGCGCTTTCGGGTCCTTCGTTCGCACAGGAAGTCGCCCGTGGTTTACCTTGCGCGCTGGCCATTGCAACGGATCATCCGGCACTCTCCGAGTGCGTCGTTGCCGCCGTGCATGGCGGCAACATCCGTGTGTATTCGACCGACGATCTGATCGGGGTCGAAGTCGGGGGCGCGGTTAAAAACATTATGGCGATTGCGACCGGAGTTGCCGATGGTCTTCATCTTGGACTTAATGCGCGGGCGGCTTTGATCACCCGTGGCTTGGCTGAAATTACGCGACTTGGCACGGCGCTCGGTGGCCGTAGCGAAACTTTTATGGGCTTGTCAGGTGTCGGCGATTTGATTCTGACCTGCACGGGCGACCTCTCCCGCAATCGCAAAGTCGGTCTCGGCTTAGCGCAAGGTAAAAGTCTGGAGGACGTAGTGGCAGAGTTGGGCCACGTGGCTGAAGGAGTGCGTTGTGCCGCCGCTGTCAGAGCATTGGCGCAGGAACTTGGAATAGATATGCCGATTACCAATGCGGTGGCTGGCGTGTTATTTGATGGCGATTCGCCCGGTGCGGTGGTGGAATTGTTTCTGTCGCGTACGCCGCGCGAAGAGTCGGCCTAAAAGAGGCCACTGAAGGCAAAAAAGGTGGGATGACATCGCAATGTCATCCCGCTTTTTCATATTTGCGACCTATTTTTACAGCACATAGCGCGATAAATCCTCATTCACTGCCAGCGCCCCGAGTCGCAGATCCACGTAAGCGGCGTCGATCTTTAACATTTTTTCACCCGCACCAGTAGCGCTATAAGAGATTTCTTCCAGCATTTTTTCCATCACGGTATGCAGACGACGCGCACCGATGTTTTCGGTTTTTTCGTTGACCGAAAAAGCGATTTCAGCCATACGCGTAATTCCTTCCGGCACAAACTCCAGCGTGACCCCTTCAGTTGCCAGCAACGCTTCATATTGCGTGGTCAGGCAAGCATCGGTGCCTGTCAGAATGCGCTCAAAATCGGAAATCGACAGGGAGTCGAGTTCTACCCGAATCGGGAAGCGCCCCTGCAGTTCCGGGATCAAATCCGATGGCTTGGCCAGATGAAATGCCCCCGATGCGATGAACAAAATGTGATCGGTTTTGATCATGCCGTACTTGGTGTTGACGGTTGTGCCTTCGACTAGCGGCAGCAAATCGCGTTGCACACCAGCACGCGAAACGTCAGCGCCGTTCGTTTGGGAGCGGGTGGCAATTTTGTCGATTTCATCAAGAAACACAATGCCGTTTTGTTCAACGTTAAAGATCGCTTTTTGTTTGAGCTCATCTTCATTGAGCAGTTTTGCGGCTTCTTCTTCTATCAGCAGTTTGAGCGCGTCCTTGATCTTGACCTTGCGGCTTTTCTTGCGGTTGTTGCCCATGCCGGAAAACATCGACTTAATTTGCTCCGTCATTTCTTCCATGCCGGGTGGGGCCATGATCTCCATCTGAGGGGCGCTTTCTGCCAATTCGATTTCGATCTCGCGGTCATCGAGAGAGCCTTCGCGCAGACGTTTGCGAAAAGTCTGGCGGGTCGCATTGCCTTTGTCCTTGGCATCGACTTCGACAGGGACATCTTGCTCGGGATGGAAACCAAAATCGCGGGCCGGTGGCACCAGAATGTCGATTACCCGATCTTCTGCCGCATCTTCAGCGCGTGACCTTAACTTACGCATTTCAAACTCGCGCGTTTGCTTGATACCGATATCGATCAGATCGCGAATGATGGTTTCGACGTCGCGGCCGACGTAGCCGACTTCGGTAAATTTTGTGGCTTCAACTTTGATAAACGGCGCGTTTGCCAATTTGGCCAGACGCCGTGCAATTTCGGTCTTGCCCACGCCGGTGGGGCCTATCATCAAAATGTTCTTAGGCGTAATTTCGTGACGCAGTGGTTCTGCAACTTGCTGACGACGCCAGCGGTTACGCAGTGCAATGGCGACTGCGCGTTTGGCTTTGTCTTGTCCGACGACATGTTTGTCGAGTTCAGAGACGATCTCTTGGGGGGTCATATTCATGTTTTTTGGATCCGTGTAAGTCCGGTTCGTCACAGGCGCGCAGGTGGATGTGCTCGCTCTTGGTTTGGCCGGGGGCAGAATTAATTGAGCGTTTCGATGATGTGCGATTGATTGGTATAGATACAGAGGTCTCCTGCAATGACCAGGGATTTCTTGACGATTTCAGCAGGTGTCAGGTCCGTATTGTCGTATAGGGCCTTGGCTGCAGATTGCGCGAAAGTGCCACCTGAGCCAATAGCACCGATGCCGTCGGTGGGTTCCAACACGTCGCCATTTCCGGTAATTACCAGCGTGGTGTCGCGGTCGGCAGTGAGTAACATTGCTTCGAGCCGACGCAACATGCGGTCGGTGCGCCATTCTTTGGCCAGATCGACCGAGGCGCGCATCAAATTGCCTTGATGTTTTTCCAGTTTTGCTTCGAATAGATCGAGGAGGGTGAAGGCGTCTGCGGTGCCGCCGGCAAAGCCGACCAAGACCTTACCGTGGTACAGCGTACGCACTTTGCGGGCAGTGCCTTTCATTACAACGTTGCCGAGGGTTACCTGTCCGTCACCACCGAGGGCAACGGAGTTTCCGCGTCGCACGGAGAGGATGGTGGTGCCATGAAATTGTTCCATTATGCTTGCCTAAAAAAAGCGGACCGAGCGTGCGGCAGTTGGGCAAACTGGACGATTCGGACCAGCCATGCGGCATCCGGATGTCGGACGTCGGCGCATGGTTCTGCTAGCGCCTATGCGCGTATTTGAAAAAATGGGGGCGTCTGGTGTGATTGCAAGCATCGATTTCTTGCAAATGAATTGGATGCCATTGACTGTGAGCGTCTTGGTTTCATAGGCATAGCCACGCTATTGGTATGTTTTGTGGTGTGAGACTGACATAAAGACGACAACAGACCTTTAATTTTTGCGCGTATAAATACTGATCACGTCGTACAGCCCCATGACTTTAAACAGGGCGGCAACGAGGTGATTGACGTCATGAAATTCAATTTTACGGCCTTGCGCAATGAGGGGGTGCAAGCCATTCATTAATTGCCCGGCTGCATTGAAATCTATTCTTGCCAGACGTGAACAATCGATCAGTGCCGGGTGATGGTGATGCCCATGGGCTTGCAACTCTGCTAGCAGAGCATCAATTCGACCCTCAATTAATGTCGGCATTTGAAAAGATGGCTGACTCTTTATCGATTGACGATTACTGGTTGTTTCATTGTTGGCTGTTGTCACTTTGGTCACTGGCGCAACAAATGGCGGCGGGGATACTTCGAAGGTGATGCTGTAATCAATGCTGATATCTTCGAAAGCTTGCTCATTATTTAATAAATGCAAAATTTCGAGCAACAGTAACCATGGGGCTGTGGTTTCATCGCGTCGGCCTACGCTCAGAATTGCACGGATGTTGTCGGCAAGTTCGGTAGTGCCGACCAGAATCAGCTCAAGTCCCGATTTTTGTAGTTTTTTCAGCATGCGTAGCAATAAACCGCAGCCGACGGAGTCGACCGATGTGATTTGCGTGAATTCGAGTCGCAAAGTTGCGTGCGTTACGCTGAGTTTTTGTATCCGTTCTAATTGTTTGCTGATGTGGATATCGAGCTTTCCCGAAAAAGGAATGATCGGAATGGGACTGGAATTCTCATGTAAATCCGTGTCCTGATGGAGGATGCGTTTTTTGTTCCAGGTTGGTGGCGAGGTTTCAAATTTATGCGCAAAATCGACCGATAAATCGTCGAATTGGTGTTGTTTCCCATTGATGTGATACAGGTCCAACAACATCCACCAAACAATATCGGTGGCAGCGCCGAGACCATCTTCCAGAATAGCTTCTTTGAGTAGCTGTTCGGCGATATCGGATTGCGAATTGGCAAATAGCAGGGCGGCCTCTTCTACCACCGCTGGTGTGCCTGAGACTGATACTTCAATGCTGGCAGTTCTGAAGTCGCTACCTAAGAAATCGTTGGAGCTATTGTTCGCGCTTGGCTTCGCATGATGGACGATTTTTTTGCGCGTTGCAGTGTCCGACGGCATCGTGCCGATGATCGTTGTCGGATCGGTCAACTCGGAAGACATTTCAGACGCAATTGCATCGATTTTCATCGCGGTCTTATTGCCTGTCGTCGTTTTTTTCCGGGTTGTACCAGTTCCAGTTTCCTGATCGGCAGGTTCTGTTGTGAGGGGGGCGGGACTTGCCGCCGTATTGCTGTTTTGGCGGGTATTTTTGCTAAAAAACGAGAAAATCCTCACGTTGATCCTAAGCGATGAATTGATGATCGTTGTTGCGCTTCAATATTGGTAGCTGCGCTGAAGTCGGCCTGATAAGGCAGGCCAATAGTGTAGTCTGATATGCGTAGCTTGAGAGCAGTTGAGGTTTCACTTTTAGGTGAAAAGCTGTTCTGGCAGATGCTAGTGGGTTGGGATCATAACGCGAATGGCGGCTATTGATATGCCGTGCAGAAACAGGCTAAACCTGATCTGAGAATATTAATTTGACGAAAGGGATAAGGGTAAAAATTGAAACCCTGCGTGCCGTAGTTAAACGGGCGCAGGGTTGACGGCAGAATGACCAGTTGGTCGTCAGGTATTAATCACCGTATAACTTTTGTTTCAGTTCACGCCGTTGTTGTGCTTCGAGTGACAGGGTTGCTGTTGGTCGGGCTAATAAACGTGGGATACCGATAGGCTCACCAGTTTCTTCACACCAGCCGTATTCGCCAGCATCAATTGATGCGATCGATTGTTGTACTTTTTTCAGTAATTTGCGCTCACGGTCCCGTGTTCGCAATTCCAGCGCATGCTCTTCCTCGATGGTGGCGCGGTCTGCAGGGTCTGGAACGAGTACGGTTTCACGCAGATGCTCAGTGGTTTCTCCGGCGTTTCTCAACAGATCTGTTTCCAGCTGTTTTAGACGCTCTCTGAAGAAAGCCAGTTGTGCCTTGTTCATGTAGTCTGTTTCGCTCATCGTGACGATTTGCGCTTCTGTCAACAGGGCGGCATCAGGGGTAGGGTTGGTTGTTTTGGTAGCCACTTCGCTTACTTTCGATACGACGTATTTTTCAATCTTATCCATTTACTCAGTACATAAGGCATATTTGTAATGCCCTTGTTGTTACTTGTACTGAGTTTGGCCCTTGGGAGTTCTCTTTGAGGTAATGCCACTAGTAGGCTGTAGGACTTACGGGACATCCCCTAAGTCCTACAGCCTGCTAGCGGCAATAGACGCTGTGCGGAAAGTATCTTGCCAACTGAGAACTTAAGTCCTATAACGATTAAAAACGCTTTTTATTGCGATCAATTTGTTGGTTGGTCAAGAATTTTACATTAGGTTTGATGCCAAAGTGTGCAGGTTTTTCACTTGCGACCATAGTTCAGGACACTCTCTAGCGTCACTTCTTATGATGACTTACTTACTAACCCCAGGATTTGCGCAAAATTGTATTTTCCTTAGCGCAAAACTGCCATAGGTTATACCAGACATTGCTCAAGACCGCGAATAAAGATGTCTTTCGGCAGGTTCTTGCCGATGAAGACCATTTTGCTGGCGGGGGTTTCATTTTCTTCCCATTTCGCGCCGACGTCGCTGCCCATAATTTGGTGTACACCCTGAAATACGACTTTGCGATCAGCGCCTTGCATCAACAATATACCTTTGTAGCGCAACATGCGCGGGCCATACACTTGCACTAATCCACCTAAAAATTCATCTAGTCTGGCTGAATCAAATGCGCGTTCACTTTTAAAGACAAAGGCGGCAATATCGTCAGTGTGATGGGCATGGTGATGATTGTGGTGATGGGGTGCCTTTTCATCGTGCGCATGTTGATGCGATGAATGTTCGCAATCGTCGCCAGTATGGTCATGTTCGGTATCGTCGTGGGCTTCTGCGTCGGCAAGAAAATCAGGGTCAATTTCTAGTTTAGCGTTGAGATTGAAGCCGCGGATGTCCAGAATGTCGCCGATCGGGGTGTGGGACGGATCGAGTCGGATAATCGAGGCACGCGGGTTGATTCGGGTCAGGCGAGCGGTGAGTGCTTTGACTTCGGATGGACTCACCAGATCGGTTTTCGAGAGCAGCAATTTGTCAGCAAAGCCGACCTGGCGTTGCGCCTCTTCCTGATCGTCGAGTTGTTGCATGGCGTGTTTGGCATCGACAACTGTGATGATGGCGTCGAGCATGTAATGCATCGCCACTTCTTCGTCAACGAAGAAGGTTTGCGCTACCGGGCCAGGGTTGGCCATGCCGGTTGTTTCGATGATGACGTGGTCGAACTGCAATTCGCCAGCATCGCGGCGACGTGCCAGCGAACTTAAGGCAACGATTAAATCGCCGCGCACGGTGCAGCAAATGCAGCCGTTGTTCATTTCAATGATGTGCTCAGAGCTGTCTTGGACCAGGATCTCATTGTCGATATTTTCCTGGCCGAATTCGTTCTCGATAATGGCAATTTTATGGCCATGCGGCTGCTGCAAAATGCGGTTCAACAGCGTGGTTTTACCTGCGCCGAGAAAGCCGGTAAGGATAGTGGTTGGAATGAGTGCCATGTTGTTTTTAAAGGGGTCAATGAATGTAGTGGGCTATACGAGCCGAGATACGCGGCTATGTGCGGTGTTCTTAATGGGCGCAATCAGCGCACCAGCCTTTGATCGTCAGTTCGATGTCGTGGCCCTCGAAACCTTTGCCGAGTGAGTCTTGCAAGGCTTGTTGCAAATGGCGACGTAGCATTGCAGGCGATGCTATGGCGGCTTCTTCGCCCTTTTGGTCTGATCGATTCGTGCTCGATGAACCGGGCGCTTAGAGAAGCT
>NZ_JBRIIQ010000033.1:0-41874 GCF_052976905.1 Glaciimonas sp. GG7
GCAGTCGGTGATAGCTTCTCTAAGCGCCCGGTTCATCGAGCACGAATCGATGTATTCCATTCAGCGAAAAAACGGTCAATAACAACGAGGACATTGCGCGCGTAAAAGCCATCGGCGGCGAGAACCAACTACCGCTGCTGCTCATAGGAAGCAGGAAAGAAAGCGGTTTTGAAACAAATGCCTGGAACACGGCCTTGAGCGCCGCCGGTTATCCGACCAGCAATCAACTCCCTGGCAACTATCGCAATGGACAGACCACCTCCGCCGCGCCCGCTACCGCCCTTATACCAGCAAAATCCAACGCCGCCGCAGGTAGAGCAACAACTATACATACCGAAAACGACGCGCAATTACCAGCCGCAGGAAATACCCCGCGCGGATTCCAATTTTAGGCCGCAGATTTCAGCACACTATGACGCACATCGATTTTCATACCAACATTGCTGACAAATTTTTATATACCTGTCGGCTTGTACGTAAAGCACGCTCATCGCAATGTCAAATTGTGATTTTGACCAACACTGCCGACGACTTAGCCAAGCTCGATAAAGCGCTTTGGACCTTCTCAGAACACGATTTTTTGCCGCACGTAACAGCGGATGATCCACTCGCGCCACAAACGCCGATCATCTTGACTAGCGACGACAGCGTTACGTTACCGCATCATCAGGTGTTGATTAATTTGTCCGGCAGTACCCCCGCCTGCTTCGCCCTTTTCGAACGCATGGTCGAAATCGTCTCTCTTGATGAGACCGACAAGAACAATAGTCGCCAACGCTATCGTTTCTATCAGCAAGCCGGTCATACATTGACCCACTCGGTTGCTACCAATACCTAAGAATACCAACAAGCTGAGAACGCCGGAGAACAGTTCATGAACAATAACGCGCTTGATGCAAGCATCCCTCTACTGACCGAAATCATTGCGCCAGCGGAACTGGTATCTTTTGATGAGGACTTGCATCCCACCACCATTGTCACAATCGATAAAAACGATGACACACAACAGGGTGCAAAATCTACAACCGCGTTAAGTCCCCTCGATTGGGAAAAACTTCAGTTGGAAGTGTACGAAAAGGTATTGCAAAAACTACAAGCAAGGATCGATGAGGTCATCGAGCAACGTGTGCGTGACAGTCTCGCAGATGTCTTGCAATTGGCGGTTGAAGGAATAGCCGAGCAAATCAAACACGGTTTGCATCAGACCTTAAATACGGTCATTTCCCAAGCCATTATTGAAGAATTATCTGAGTTTCAAAAACAAAAAATATAAGATCTGGATTTTGTTTAATCAACAAATTTTACTAAAATATGATTTTTAAACAAAAATAAAATACATCAATTGATCACCTAAGTAATCCTGAATTTCTTACAATAGCGCCACTGTATTAAGCCACTGCGTTAAGACAATTCGGAGAAATTCAGCATGAAAGTTATCGTATTAGGAGCCGGTATTATCGGCACAACCTCAGCATGGTTCCTGAACAAGGAAGGCAATGACGTCACCGTTATCGACCGTCAGGCAGGCGCAGCGCAAGAAACCAGTTTTGCTAACGGCTGCCAGATCTCGGTATCGCATGCCGAACCGTGGGCCAATCCGCAAGCGCCACTCAAAGTACTGAAATGGCTAGGCAAGGAAGACGCCCCGCTGCTGTATCGCTTCCGTCCGGAATGGCTGCAATGGAAATGGGCGTTGAATTTCTTGCGTGAATGCACACCCTCGCGCACCGCCGCCAACATTCGCCAAATCGTGGCGCTATGCGAATACAGTCGCCAGACCTTAATGTCCGTACGCGCCGAAACCGGTGTCGAATACGATCATCTGGTGCGCGGCATTTTGCATTTCTATACAGAACAAAAAGAATTCGACGATTCATTACCCGCAGCCAAACTGATGCGCGACCTCGGTTGTCCACGCAACTCCATCAGCGCTGACGAAGTTGTCAGAATTGAACCATCCTTGGCCCGCATCCGCGACAAAATTGTTGGCGGCGACTTTACTGACAATGACGAGTCCGGCGACGTCTATAAATTCACCACCGGGCTAGCCGCTAAAGCAGAAGAGGCTGGCGTCAAGTTTCAGTTCAATACAACGATTACACGCTTGATCACAGAAGGTAGCGGTGCCAGCGCAAAAATCACCGGCGTTGAGATCATTACGCCAGACGGCCGCCATCAGGTCTTGCACGCGGATGCTTTTGTGGTCGCCATGGGTAGTTTTTCAGAGCAATTACTCAAGCCCCTCGGCATCAACTTGATGATTTATCCGGGCAAAGGCTATTCCGCCACCTACAAGATCACCAACCCTGACGCAGCGCCGACGGTGTCGTTGACCGATGATGGCTACAAATTGGTGGTATCGCGCCTCGGCGACCGTTTACGTGTGGCAGGTACGTGTGAACTCAACGGCTACACGCGCGAACTCAACACCACTCGTTGCGAAGCTATTACGCGTCGCACCCGCGAATTGTTCCCCGATGCTTGCGACTATGACAATCCGACCTACTGGACCGGCCTGCGCCCATTGACGCCCTCCAACGTGCCCTATATCGGCAAGACCAAAATCGGCAATCTGTTCCTCAATACCGGTCATGGCACCCTCGGCTGGACGATGGGTTGCGGCTCTGGTCGGGCGATTGCTGAAATCATGTCCGGGCGTCAGCCGGAAATTGATTTTGCGTTCACAGGCATGCCACGTCGCGCTCCTCCAGCGCTTATTCAACCCCGAGAAGTGCAAGCCTGAGTCATATAGAAAAACGCGCTCTGCAGAACATACTAAAAAGACTACTTCTGATTTCAGTCGTAGTCTTTTTTATACCCTTTTGATACCTATCGTTTATGGTCTGAAAATTGCTCTTAACGACAGCATTCGTAGCAATAATTTAAATCAGGGATTTTTTTGGGGCGATGAGTGCACCATTGCTGAGCACCAACTTATTTTCCTGCACGCACTTGAATCGTCTCAGCTTTCTCATCAAAGGCCACACGTGTGACAAATTTGGCGCGTTTCATAGGAAATCTGGATTGAAAGTGACGAACATTGCCAGAGCCTGAAATAACTCTTCTGACGAATTGATAATACGCATCCATATCGATGACATGCGCGACCAGAAAATAATCGTAATCGCCAGAGACGAAATAGCATTGCATGACCTCAACCTCTTTATTCATGCGCAACTCAAATTCCTGCATGTGTTCATCGGACTGATGATTTAGCGATATTTCAAGGAAAGCAAGCATCCCGTAACCGAGCGCAAACGGATCGACCAAGGCGACATCAGCGTTTATCACCCCCGCCTCGCGTAAATCCCGGATGCGGCGCAGGCAAGTCGGTTGCGAAATATGGGCTTTCTCGGCAAGAGTTCGAGTGGGTATTTGATTGTCGCGTTGCAGCATGTTGAGCAGCTTGCGGTCTACCTTATCAAGGTTGTGTTGTTTGGTCATATCGGAAAAATAAGGGATTCAAAAAAACGCATAAAACCTCTTTGCGAACTGTTTTTTATGATGTACCTTTTGCATGTTCGCAGCAACCTAATAAGCTGTAAACGGACCGCGAAAGTTTAGAGACAGAGTGTCTATTGCTCTGTATTACTTGGTTTTACTTTACATCCTCAGGAGAGAAATTCATGCAGATCAAGACCAAATTGATTCCACTAGTCGGCGCTATTGCATTTGCTCTGGCTGGTTCGGTATTCGCACAAGAACAAGTCGTCACGATCGGCCACGTTGGTCCCCTCACCGGCCCTAACGCCCACATTGGTAAAGACAATGAAAACGGCGCAAAAATGGCGATCGATGAGTTAAATGCAAAAGGCACCATGATCGGCGGCAAAAAAGTAAAATTTGTGTTGCAAGGAGAAGATGACGTTTCCGATCCTAAAGCAGCAACAACAGTTGCCCAAAAACTGGTTGATGCGCACGTGAATGGCGTCATCGGTCACATGAATTCAGGTACCACCATTCCTGCATCCAAGATTTACTTCGACGCTGGCATTCCACAAATTTCCCCATCAGCAACCAATCCAAAATACACCAAGCAAGGCTTTAACACCGCGTTCCGCGTTGTCGCCAATGATGGTCAATTGGGTGGAACTCTAGGCCGTTACGCAGTCGAAAAACTGCATGCCAAAAACATCGCTGTGATCGATGACCGTACCGCCTACGGTCAAGGCGTTGCCGAAGAGTTCACCAAGGGTGCCAAGAAAGATGGCGCCAACATCGTAGCGACACAGTTCACTAACGACAAGGCGACTGACTTCAACGCCATTTTGACGTCAATTAAATCCAAGAATCCAGATTTGATTTTCTTCGGCGGTATGGATGCCGTTGGTGGCCCAATGTTGCGTCAAATGAACCAACTTGGTATCAAAGCCAAGTTCATGGGTGGCGATGGCCTGTGTACTACAGAGTTGGCAAAATTGGCTGGCGAAGGCCTGAAAGACGATGAAGTTGTTTGCGCCGAAGCTGGTGGTGTACCTGACGCTGGCAAAAAAGCGTTGGAAGACTTTAAAGTTGCCTATCAGGCAAAATTCAACCAGGAAGTCGTGATCTACGCACCGTACGTCTACGATGCGTTGATGACCATGGTGCAGGCAATGCAAGAAGCGAAATCAGCCGATCCGAAAAAATACCTGCCATTTTTGGCTAAGATCAAACATCAAGGTGTGACCGGCCCAATCGCTTTCGATAAGTTTGGCGACATCAAAGACGGTTCGTTGACTTTGTACACATACAAAGACGGCAAACGTACTTTGTTGACAGTGACTAAATAATTGGTCATACGCTGTACCTGAAAAGCAACTGAAATACCATTAAAAACGCCCCGACTTCACCGTCGGGGCGTTTTTTTATTTGATTCTATGCCTGGATGCAGACACTTAAATCATGACCATTTTCTGGTCCATTTTCTAACGTGTAAAATCTTGCCATAAAATGATCCGGCAACATCATCAATACCGACTCAAAAACAACAATCTATGCGTCGCAGGGTTGGCGCAGTCTTTCACACTCCACGAGGAAATTGTATGCAAACAAAGGCCATATTCTTGCCATTGGCGACTGCCATTGCTATAGGGATAGTCGCAACGTCAGGACTTACTTATGCACAGGAACAATCGCTACAACTGGTAAAAATCGGCCACGTTGGACCGCTAACAGGCCCGGTCGCCCATATGGGCAAAGACAATGAAAATGGCGCACGGATGGCCATCGAAGAACTCAATGCCAAGGGTATTACCCTTGCCGGTCAAAAAGTACAATTTGTCTTGCAATCCGAAGACGATGGAAGCGACCCAAAAATGGCTACCGCTGTGGCGCAAAAACTGGTCGACGCCAAAGTCAAAGCCGTCATCGGCCACCTGCAATCAGGAACCTCAATCCCCGCATCCAAAATTTACTACGATGCGGGAATCCCTCAGATATCGCCCTCTGCCACCAGCCGCAAATACACGCAACAAGGATTCAACACAACCTTCCGTGTCGTAGCCAACGATGGACAGCTTGGCGGCATGTTGGGGCGTTACGCAGCAAAGAATCTGCACGCAAAAAATATCGCCGTCATCGATGACCGTACCGCCTATGGACAAGGTCTGGCAGACGAATTCATCAAAAGCACCAAAGCTGCTGGTAGCACGATCGTCACCAGGCAATACATCAGCGACAAAACCACCGACTTCAATGCGATCCTGACGACGATCAAGGGACGCAAACCGGATCTGATCTTCTTTGGTGGCATCGATGCCAGCGCCGGACCCATGCTGCATCAAATGCAGCTACTTGGAATGACGCTTCCCTTGATGGGAGGCGACGCCATCTGTACTAATCAACTACCACTATTGGCCAGTACTAGCCTGCGCGACAATCAGGTAATCTGCGCAGAAGCCGGCGGTGTCGAGAAATCTGGACAGAAAAAACTAGACGCATTCAAGGCCGCCTACCAACAGCGCTATAAGGCTGAGATCAAACAATACGCGCCTTATACCTACGATGCAGTGATGACGATTGCGGATGCAATGCAAAAAGCGGACTCGGCTGATCCAAAAAAATATCTGCCACAACTGGCAAAAATTCATCACCAGGGTGTGACGGGAGAGATCGCTTTTGATGACTTTGGGGATATTAAAAATGGTGCGCTGACGGTCTATACTTTTAGAAATGCGCAACGCACCGTGTTGACGGTTACCAAATAACCGGAATTTTGAAGTAAATATTAAGTATCTCCAGCTAATAAAAAAGTGAGCAATCCAATACAGTGACGGCACGCTTAGACTATTGCTATGGCGTTGATGTAACGGAGCTGGCCGTACAAAGAGCTGGAACTGTTGGATTACTTTGCGCTGTTAAACAGCCACTCATATTTGCAGCTTCATCGTTTCTCCACCTGACAGCACCGCCATCAACATCAGGAAAAAGTATCAAAGTAGAAAGCGCATTAGTCGTAGCCTGTGGCGTCACCGTAATGACGCCATCCGTGACTCCGACGCTCGCGACATGCGTTGTTACGGCCGTCCCGGGAATGCCTTGCTCACCAAGATTACAACCACTTTTTTTACCCGTTACCTGGATACACAAAGCAACGGCAGTTTTATATGGACCGACAATGCCTGGCACTTCCGCAAACTTAGCCTTCAAGGTGTAGTCCTGATAAGCCGGTAATGCGACGGCTGCCAGAATTCCAATAATCGCAACGACGATCATCAATTCGATCAGCGTAAAACCTTTTTGCGCTAGTTGTTTGTATTGAGAAAATTTCATATGTAAACCCTTTTTATTGATATCAGAAAAATGATGTTATTGAAACGCATGCATCGCACATTCGCGGAGGCAAACTATATACGCATCTATCGCGCTAATTAGTGCTGTATTGAAGGCTATTAGGTGAATTACTTACGTACTTATTTTTTCCCGTTTTTCAGACCTCAAAGCAAAATCTCCGATTAAGAGCGCCGGTCATTTACAATGTTTAGCGCACATGAAATATAGTGTTCAATAATCAAGTGTGAATACCATTACAAACACGCACGAATGCGATATCGATTGCGCTGAAATTGTTGACCTTAAATTTAAATCCTTAGGAGAAACCGTATGCCATTTAAAAAACACTTCCTTCCTTTATCCGCTGCGATTGCACTGACATTTTCCGGCACCGCATTTGCGCAAGAACAAGTCATCAAGCTCGCCCATGTCGGCCCCATCACAGGGCCTATCGCACACATTGGTAAAGATACTGAAAACGGGACCAGAATGGCGGTCGAAGAATTAAATACAAAAGGCGTCACGATAGGCGGTAAAAAAATCAAATTTTTGTTGATGACCGAAGACGATGCTGGCGATCCAAAGCAAGGTACAGCGGTGGCGCAAAAGCTGGTCGATGCAAAGGTCAGTGGCGTGATTGGACATTTACAATCGGGCACGACGATCCCGGCATCAAAGATTTATTACGACGCCGGGATTCCGCAAATTTCACCCGCCGCAACCAATCCGAAATACACCCAGCAAGGATTTAATACGGCTTTCCGCGTGGTGGCCAACGACGGCCAATTGGGCGGCACATTGGGACGATATGCGGTCACAACCCTGCATGCTAAAAATATCGCGGTGATTGATGATCGTACTGCCTATGGTCAAGGCTTAGCCGATGAATTTCTTAAAAGTGCCAAGGCTGCAGGCGCAAAGATTGTGGCAACACAATATACCAACGACAAGGCAACGGACTTTAACGCGATCCTGACGTCGATTAAGTCAAAGAAGCCTGACGTAATTTTCTTCGGTGGATTAGATGCAGGCGCCGGACCGATGTTGCGTCAAATGAAGCAACTCGGAATCAAGGCAAAACTGATGGGCGGCGATGCGATTTGTACGACCGAGTTACCAAAGCTTGCCGGCGATGCACTCTCTGACGATCAAGTCATTTGTGCGGAGGCGGGCGGCGTTGATGATGCAGGAAAACCAGCGCTTGATGCCTTCAAAGCGGCCTTCAAAAAGCGTTACGGCCACGATGTTGTCATTTACGCGCCGTATGCCTACGATGCGTTAATGACGATGGTAGACGCCATGCAAAAAGCGGACTCGACCGATCCTAAAAAATACTTACCTGTATTGGCGAAGATCAGTCACAAAGGCGTTACAGGAACGATTGCGTTCGACGCAAAAGGTGATATGAAAAAAGCGACATTAACTTTGTATACCTTTAAAGGAGGGCAACGCACTATCATCGGCGTGACAAAGTAAAAATGCGATCCTGATGCATCGATAAGTGCCGTTTTAAAATCGTCTCGACTTAAATGGTTGAGACGATTTAACGTACCAGCTACGTGTAAAAAATTCGCAAATAAAAGTACATAAGTGTGCTTCCACAATTTCTTTGCGTAAGCATGAAAAACGACACACTCCCGTTGCCTCCCCCAATCCCGCAGATGCGCTTCGCGCTTACATTTCTGGTACCAAAAAAATACTATTGCGCGATATCTAGTATTCAACAACATTATTGATATTTATCATTCGCACCGTATTTTTAACACCCCCTCGTTCGACAAGAACAATCAGATGCCCGGCCGGTCACCTAAACAAGGAAAAATATTATGCCTGTAAATAACAGTAGTGTTAGTAATTACAATCCCCCTGTGGATTACTCAAGTGCAATAACTCCCTATTTCCCTTCCCAAACAAATCATAAAATCAGAGACGCACTTATATCGGCGAGCGAAGATCTCCGCGTAGTGGCTCCGCATAACAACCAAAATATTGTACTGACCAAGGTAACGAACGGTAAGTCACCACGAGAACTAGACGGAAGAATTGTGGGTGATTATTCACCGCATAAAGTCCCCGGCAGTAAAGTTGTGACCAGAAGAGAGAGGATACAAATTGCTATCCAAATCAAGGAAAAGGAAGATCAAATAATCGCCGACCAAAAACAAGTGGAATTAGACGCAGTACTGAACGCATCACTACGTCTGGTGCGGGAGAAACACGGTCTGTTGATGCATCATGAGAATACGACTCCGACAGCTAAGCAGGATGTCCATAAAAATTTACCAGCCATCAGGCAATCTACAGCACTGCAACCCCGTAATAGCCTGGGTACGGATACCGTTAATACAAAAGCAAAGGACAACTCAGCTGATATAAAGGCACGACCGCACGCTATAGCAAAATTTAGATCAGCAAATGTTCCGGATGAGACAGATCATCAGGAAGATCTGACTAATAGGGTTATCAACGAAGCCCAAGAAAGTAATCGTAAAAATCATCAACAACCTATAGTGCAGAAAAAATCTGAACTGTCCGAAAATAGTCGGGATGCGATTACGCCGTATAAGCCGAATACCTCCCGGCATTTGCCAACCCTCAGGTCGCAACCTGAGCAAGTGCACGCGATAGAAAGATTTCAACCGCCAAATATTGCAGATGATATCGAACATGGAAAAGATCTGAAATTTATAAATGGTGCTAAAAAAGAAGCGCTTAGGCTGAGTACTGTCGGCATTCTCATGCAGCCTACTAATCTTCCGCAGCTTCGAGCAAGTCGACAATCTGGAACAGACAAAGAAACGATGAGCGGATTAAGATGGCCTGTCACATTTGAAAATTCAATCTACGGAATATCTTCGGTGCCGAATGGTCATAATTGGAAAAATGTGCTTGAGCAAGTTAATGATGAATATGAAAAAATAGGTGCCCCGCAGGGGGAGGAGGAGAAATTATTAAATATTGCGATTAACTATGTTGATTGGGAAAAAATTCCTCCATCAGAAAGGAGTTCAATCAATAGAATTATTGAAACTATCGACCCTGTTCTTTGGGATGCAGAAGTTCAAGTACATGTAATGAATAAATATATGGATAAGATGACCTTATTGCGTAATCGTTATCAAAATATGCAATACGCATCCGACACCAACGAAACATTAGATATAGAGAAGGCAATACGCGCTTTGTCTAAAGAGAAAGCGGAGGGCCTATACCGGGACATGCGAAAGAATTACTTCACAAGGTTGTGGAGACTTATATCAACCGATTACATCAACAAAAAGGAGCTAAAGGAGCTCCAACATAATCGCATTATATTTCTCCGAATACTTCACCAGCAGAACGTCAGTTGATACATGACAATGAGACCGAAATAAGAAGAATAGCTTCTTTGTCACAAGCACCAGAGATCAATTTACAAAACAACACCACGCATAGAACTATTTAAATAACCGAAAAATGAAGCCTGATTACAGCAAGTCACCTCTTTCTTCCGCCTGATCACTGAGGTATGAAAACCAAAAAAGGACACTCTCATGAGTGTCCTTTTTTAACATCCGGCCGCTTATCGTGCATTAGCTATGCGGCCGACCATCTACTTCAAAGTCAATATCCACTTAACCAGCGTATGCGCTTCTGCATCGCTCACTTGCGCATTTGCAGGCATCGGAATCTGACCCCAAACGCCAGCCCCACCCTTCATTACCTTTTGCACCAATTTATCTTCAGCGTCGCTTTGCCCTGCATATTTCTTAGCCACATCCTTAAACGCCGGACCAACAATTTTGTTGCCGATAGCATGGCAGGCCATGCAATTTTTGGTTCTGGCCAGATCAAGATTCGCCAACGCATTACCGGACACCAACACGCCTAATAAGGTACCAATCAACAGATTGCGCTTCATCACATCTCCCGTAGATAAATAATTTTCTCTGTACCAGCAAGGCCGGATTGTCTCATATCCATCGAATTCGACCGACTATCGAACGGCGGCGACAGCGGCTGGCGTATAAACATATAAAACTACACCAGCGTTGACCAGCCTTACGTTTCACCCTATCCTGCAATGTACTCAAGGGGACTGCAATGCCACTCATTCTGATCATCGTTTTATTCGTTGCTCTGAAATATTTTGCGATTGGGCCGTTCGTCAATCTTTCCTGGTGGTGGCTGGCCGGTTTAATGGCGATTGCGTTTATTTGGTTTGAGTGTGTAGAGCGCATACTCGGCCTCGACAAACGGCGTACCCACAACAAAATGGATAAGATCCGCGCAGAGCGCATCAGAAAAACGTTCGACACGCATAACCGTCCAGGTCACAAGTAAATCTTCTCTTCTTGCATTACCTGAAGGCTGCCGCAAAGGCATCCTTCATACATCCACCGCACTAACTGCTGCCTATCCTGATGTAATCCGGCTATCATGCGGCCAAGACGAATAGAGCGAGTCCAGACTTGATATGACGATAGAAACGCGGCAACTTCGTTACTTCGTGGCCGTTGCTGAAGAAAAGCACTTCGGTCGCGCCGCGATCCGGTTGCACATGACACAACCGCCATTGTCGCAAGCGATACAAGGGCTGGAAGCTGACATTGGCGCAATCCTCTTTGCTCGTACCAAGCGCAGCGTAGCGCTCACGCCAGCAGGTCTGGCCTTGCTGCCCGAAGCCCGTCGGATTTTGCAACAAACCGCTACCCTGCCCGATCTGGTGCGCCGCGCCGCTTCCGGTGAAACCGGTTTATTGACACTGGCCTTTGTATCAACCGCCGACTACAACATTTTGCCACCGTTGCTGCGCGAGTTTCGCCTGGCCTATCCGCATGTCCGGATCGACTTAAGAGAAGCAACGAGCGACTTGCAGTTGGAACAACTCGCGCAAGGTCAGATTGACGCAGGCTTATTAATCCCGCCACTGCCGGATCAGGCAAAACGCGCGCTGGATTATTTGCCTGTATTGTCAGAGCCACTGATACTGGCGGCTCCAGCCGGACATCCAGCATTGCGGGTAAAGGGCAACATCAGTTTAAGCGCGATGAGCGACTTACCGCTCATCATCTTCCCGCGCCGTATTTCACCCGGTTTTCATGACACCATTCTGGCCTGCTTCCGCAACGCTGGTCTGACGCCGCATATCGGTCAGGAAGCGATCCAGATGCAAACCATCATCGGATTAGTGTCCGCCGGCATGGGCTGTGCGCTTGTGCCACAATCTGTCTCCAACTTAAAGCGCCCCGGGGTCGACTACCGCGTACTCGACGATGCAACTTCGCTAATCGAAACCGGTCTGGCCTGGCGCAAAGATAATACATCGCCCGTATTACAAGCCTTTTTAGAACTACTACGAAAGAAACCATAAATGTTCATCCATCCGATGCCCGACCCGATCGCCTTTTCACTAGGGCCCCTACATGTCCGCTGGTACGGTCTGATGTATTTACTAGCGTTCGTCCAGTTCATCTGGGTCGGCAGAATCAGAATCAAGCAGCCCCATATCGCCGCCGCCGGATGGAAAAAAGAAGATCTCGATGACATGCTGTTTTATGGCGTACTCGGCGTCGTCATCGGTGGTCGTCTGGGTCAGGTCTTTTTTTACGATCCCGTCTTTTACTTCCATAATCCATCGCAAATCATCGCGGTCTGGAACGGCGGGATGTCATTCCACGGTGGCTTCCTTGGCGTACTGCTGGCGATGGCGTGGTGGGGCCGCAAAAAGGGCCGCAAGCTCATGGATATCATGGACTTCATTGCGCCGATGGTGCCGCTCGGTTATGCCGCTGGTCGCCTAGGCAATTTTATCAACGCAGAATTACCAGGACGTATCGCCGATGCATCGCTGCCGTGGGCGATGATCTGGCCCAACGTAGACAATCTACCGCGCCATCCCTCACCTATTTATCAAATGCTGGTCGATGGGATTTTGCTATTTATTATTCTCTGGTTGTTTGCCCGCACGCCACGACCACGGATGGCCGTCTCCGGCATGTTTAGCTTGCTGTACGGTTGCGCACGGTTTTTCACGGAATATTTCCGTATCCCGGACTACAACGTAACCTTTGAAGGCGTGACAATTTCTGCCGGACAAATGCTGTCAATACCGATGATCGTATTGGGGATTGTGTTGTTGGTACTGGCGTATCGCACGCCCAGTTACGCCAGCAGCCAGTAGCTTTCTCAGGATGGCGCTGTCAATTGCTGCAAATGCTGCATCAGACAGTGCCATTCTGCGGCAGTAACCGGGGTGATCGAAAGCCGATTTCCCCGGCGCAAGATCTGCATCTCAGCCAGCTCTGGCTGAGCCCGTAATACCGCCAAACCCAATAAACGCGTCTTTTTTAGTGCGCGCACATCGACCAACATCCAACGTGGATTCTCACGACTGGCTTTGGGATCAAAGTACTTACTGTCCGGATCGAACTGAGTCTCGTCTGGATAGGAAATGCTCGCCACCTCTGCAATCCCGGCAATGCCGGGCTCCGCACAACTAGAGTGATAAAACAGTACACCATCACCAACGTGCATGAGGTCGCGCATGAAATTGCGGGCCTGATAATTACGCACGCCATACCAGGGAATCGTTTGATCGGGCATGGCAAGCACGTCGTCAATGCTGGCGTCTGCGGGCTCGGATTTCATTAACCAGTAGGACATTTTTGGTCTTCAGAAAAAATGAGGATAATTTTTCGGAGGCTGCAAAGAAAAAAGCGGCTGCATTTTATATATGCAACCGCTTTCGAAAGAGTTCCCACCAATGCCGCTTTGCCGGCATCCTGAACCAAGAAGGTTCAAGTTGGCTCCAGTTAGTTCAACTTCGGGTTCATCGACTAGCGACGATCACTCCCATCAAACGATATCCCGTAGCCGCTGCGTAAAAATGGTTCAAGGAATTATGGCAATGGCGAACATGGCAGGAGCGATTGAGTCTACTCCAAACGGACGTCATGTCAAACACTTTGGAAAGAATTTAGAACAGTACTTCTTGCGGCCCCAATGCTTCATCGAGCACGATATGCATCGCAGCGATTTTTTGTTTTACCTCGGCCATAGTCAGATCCGATAACGGACCGTCGGGGGCTTTGGCGGACAACATTTCTGCTGCCATACCGAGCGCGGCGATGACTGCAATACGATCGTTGCCGCGAATTTTTCCGGCGTCGCGTATCGCACACATTTTGCCATCCAGATAAGTCACGGCTCCCTGCAATACGGCCTCTTCACCCTCTTTGCACGACAAGGTATAGGGCTGGCCCATGATGTGGACACTTAACTGGCTCATGCGTTCTCCTGATCTTGCGTGTCATCTTGCGTGTCATCTTCCGGCAATGCCGGGAGTTTCTCGAGTAGTGCAGCAACCCGCACATGTGCCGCTGTCATGCGTTGCATCAGGTCGGCATTTTCGCTCACTAACGTTGCTGCATTTAAGCGCAAAGCGGCATTTTCATGCCGCAGTGATTGAGTTAATTCGGCGAGTTGCCGGATTTTTTCGGATAGTTGGTGGAATTCTGAAATCATAGCCGCCACTATAGTGTTGCCTATGAATCTACGTCAATAGATTCAATCAATGAATTTTTGATCTTCTGATTAAGTCTGCAATTAAAACTGCACCCACTCAGAATATGATAGTAAAAACATATTACTTCAGTTATGTTCCCTGACAAATACAAAACGACCACCGCTTCTGTATAGAAGTTAGTGGCCGCTTCTGATCCTTCAGATCAACTATTTGCCGAATAATTTACCGCATCGCATCAACGTGCACCCTGATGCTATCGCGCACAAACTCTTTCAATTCAGTCTCGTCGTCATGTTGCTCGACATACTCCAAAAACGCACGGCGCATGCGGGGTTCCCAAGAGCGCTTGATGTGCAGCGAAAAATCGGTCATCGCCTGAGCTCGGTCAGGCATGGTTTCAAAAAAAGAACCAATCTGATTGGCCATTTTGATCAGGTTATCTACGCGCATTACTTTCTTTCATTTCTACGTTACTTTTCCAACAACCGATGCCCATGCGCATACACAACGTGCGAATGCGTGCGCATAAAACCCAATAGCGTGACATCAGCTTGTTGCGCCAGCCTGATCGCCAATGCGGTCGGAGCCGAGATAGCCGCAATCAGGCCGATCCCCATCGTCGCCGCCTTTTGGACCATTTCATAACTGGCACGACTGGTAATGAGTACAGCGCCACTCGAAAAATCCTGCTTGTCAGCAGCCAACGCGCCAATCAATTTGTCGAGCGCATTGTGTCGCCCGACATCTTCGCGCACGAATACAACCTCGCCATTTTTTTGTACCCACGCTGCGGCATGCGTGGCCCCGGTTGCTTGCTGCAAATGTTGCTGCTGCTGCATGCGCTCAATCGCCATGTGCAAGACCTGGACCGAAAAACGAGCATCCGATATCACCGGTAGCGGCTTGCGAATGGCTTGCGCCAGCGTTTCCGCACCACACAGCCCACACCCGGTGCGGCCTGTCAGATTGCGACGCTTTTCTTTCAGCGCCATAAACCGTTGCGAGGCGACTTGCATCTGGACCTGAATGCCATCCTCAGCATTGACGATCTCACACTCGAACAGCTCACTCGGGTCGGCCAGAATGCCTTCGCTTAATGAAAACCCCAACGCAAAATCTTCCAGATCCGCTGGCGAGGCCATCATCACCGCGTGTGAAATACCGTTGTATTCCAACGCGATAGCGACTTCTTCAGCCACCACGTCACGCTCAAGACTCCCCTGACCATCGCGCCATTTTTCGACAGCGACATCGGCGATGGTCGGATAATCGGGGGTAGCTAAACTGCCCATTTATTTAACATCCGCGGTTTCGGCAGATGCCCCCTGCAACAACCGTAATTGCTCCTCATTGACTTGACTAAAATCATTCTGCCAAGCCGACGGTTGCGTCACCGGCATCACCTGCACCGCCGTGACCTTGTACTCAGGACAATTCGTCGCCCAATCGGAGTTATCGGTGGTAATCACGTTAGCGCCCGACTCCGGATAATGGAAAGTGGTATAGACCACACCCGGCTGCACTTTATCGGTGACCGTCGCCCGCAACACCGTCTGCCCGGCACGCGACGCGATCCCGACCCAATCGTCCTCACGAATGCCACGGTCCTCAGCATCATGTGGATGAATTTCCAGCCGGTCTTCGGTATGCCATGCCACGTTATCGGTGCGCCGCGTTTGTGCGCCGACGTTGTATTGCGAAAGTATCCGCCCCGTGGTCAGAATCAATGGAAATTTCAAGGTAACTTTTTCGTCCGTCGCAAAATATTGCGTGTTGATGAACTTACCCTTGCCGCGCACAAATTCATCGATATGCATGATCGGCGTGCCTTCCGGCGCCGCATCATTGCATGGCCATTGCAGACTACCGGCCTCTTCGAGCTTGGCATAACTGACGCCTTTAAAGGTCGGCGTCAAGGCGGCGATCTCATCCATGATTTCAGACGGATGGTTGTAATGCATCGGATAGCCCAATGCATTGGAGAGCGCCACCGTCACTTCCCAATCCGATTTTCCGGCCTTGGCTGGCATGACTTTACGTACGCGTGAGATGCGTCGTTCAGCATTAGTAAACGTCCCATCTTTTTCAAGGAATGACGAGCCAGGCAAAAATACATGCGCGTATTTAGCGGTTTCGTTAAGGAAAATATCCTGCACCACGATGCACTCCATCGCCTCCATCGCCGCAATCACGTGCTGCGTATCAGGATCGGATTGCACGATATCTTCGCCCTCGCAATACAGGCCCATAAAGCTTCCGTCGAGCGCCGCATCGAACATATTTGGAATCCGCAAACCCGGCTCAGGACTCAGCGTCACGCCCCAGGCCTGCTCAAACTCTGTGCGCACTGTTGTGTCCGATACATGCCGATACCCCGGCAACTCATGCGGAAACGACCCCATATCGCAAGAACCCTGCACGTTGTTTTGACCGCGCAAGGGATTGATACCGACGCCCTCACGACCAACGTTACCGGTGGCCATCGCCAGATTCGCAATCCCGATCACCATCGTCGAGCCTTGCGCATGCTCGGTCACGCCGAGGCCGTAATAAATCGCACCGTTGCCATTGGTCGCAAACAAACGTGCTGCGCCGCGTAATTCTTCAGCCGATACGCCGGTCACGGCCGCCATCGCTTCCGGCGAATTTTCAGGACGCAGAACGAATTTTTTCCATTCAGCGTAGGACGCCGTATCGCAGCGCTCCGCCACAAAGGCCGTATCTTCCAGCCCTTCCGACAACACGACGTGCGCCAGTGCAGTGATGAGCGCGACGTTGGTGCCGGGACGCAATTTCAAATGAAAATCAGCTTCAATATGCGGCGACTTCACCATCTCCGTGGTACGCGGATCGACCACGATCAACTTCGCGCCCTGACGCAAACGGCGCTTCATTTGCGAAGCAAATACCGGATGCGCCACCGCCGGATTGGCACCAATAATCATGATCACATCGGACTTCATGACCGAATCAAAGGTCTGGGTACCGGCAGCCTCGCCGATGGTTTGCTTCAAACCATAGCCAGTCGGGGAATGACAAACCCTCGCACAGGTATCAACGTTGTTGTTGCCAAAAGCGGCACGCACCAACTTCTGTACCAGATAGGTTTCTTCATTCGTACAGCGCGAAGAAGTAATCCCGCCGATGGAATCCTTGCCGTGCTTAGCCTGAATCCGACGGAATTCACTAGCAGCGTAACCGAGCGCCTCATCCCACGACACTTCACGCCACGGATCGGTAATTTTGCTGCGGATCATCGGCTTGGTCATACGGTCTTTATGCGTCGCATAACCCCATGCAAAACGGCCTTTGACGCAAGAATGTCCGTGATTGGCCTTACCGTCTTTATGCGGCACCATGCGCACGACTTCGTTGCCCTTCATCTCGGCCTTGAACGAACAGCCAACGCCGCAATACGCGCACGTCGTAATTTCGCTGTGTTCGGCCTGCCCCAGCATGATCACGGTTTTTTCGGTCAGGGTCGCCGTCGGGCAGGCTTGCACGCACGCGCCGCACGAGACGCATTCAGACTCCATAAAACTATCCATCTGCCCGGCCGAAACACGCGACTCAAAGCCACGGCCATCGATGGTCAGCGCGAACGTGCCCTGTGTTTCTTCACAGGCCCGCACGCAGCGATTGCAGACGATGCATTTGGACGGATCGTAGGTGAAGTATGGATTCGATTCATCCTTCTTCATCTTCAAATGGTTCTCACCCTCATAGCCGTAACGCACATCGCGCAGACCGACTACACCGGCCATATCTTGCAACTCACAATTACCGTTGGTCGGACAGGTCAGGCAATCAAGCGGATGGTCGGAGATATACAGCTCCATGACGCCACGGCGAATATCAGCCAGCTTGGGCGTTTGCGTACGCACTTTCATGCCCGGCTCGCACGGCGTGGTGCAGGACGCCGGATAGCCGCGTTTGCCGTCGATTTCTACCAGACACAAACGACAGGAGCCGAACGGCTCCAGACTGTCGGTCGCACACAGTTTCGGTACATTCACACCGGCTTCGACAGCGGCACGCATGACGGAGGTTCCGGCGGCCACTTCGATGCTCTTGCCATCGATTTCCAGCGTGATGAATTGTGCTGAAATTTTTTCTGGCGTGCCGTAATCGAGTTCATTCATCTGATTCATATATTCCTTTTCACCCGGGAAGGTGGTGCGACACATGGTCGCTAAATATTTTTATAAGGGCTGAGGTGCTTCTTGATCTGCTTCAATACCAAAATCCTCAGGGAAATTATTCAACGCCGACAACACCGGTAACGGCGTCATATTTCCCATGGCACACAACGAGCCATTAATCATGGTGTCGCACAAATCGCGCAGCAAATTGACTTGCTTCGGTTGATCGTAGCCGCCGCTTGATCCGGCGACAATTTTGTCGATCACTTCCACACCACGGGTCGAACCGATCCGGCATGGCGTGCATTTTCCGCAGGATTCCGTTGCGCAAAATTCCATCGCATAACGGGCCTGTTTCGCCATATCCACGGTGTCGTCAAAGACCACAATGCCGCCATGTCCGACCGTGCCGCCAACGGCACTGAAACTCTCATAATCGACTTTGGTATCGAATAACGCTTCCGGCAAATACGGCCCCAACGGTCCGCCCACTTGCACCGCACGGATCACGCGACCGCTGGCTGTGCCGCCACCAAAATCAAACAGCAATTCGCGCAACGTGACGCCAAAGGCTTTCTCCACCAGGCCGCCAAATTTAATATTCCCCGCCAACTGCATCGGCAAGGTTCCAGCCGAACGGCCAATACCGTAGTTCTTATAAAACGCACCGCCGCGCGCCAGAATAATCGGCACCGAGGCCAGCGAAATAACGTTGTTAATCACCGTCGGCTTGCCGAACAGACCTTCCAACGCAGGCAATGGCGGCTTGGCGCGCACCATGCCGCGCTTGCCTTCCAGGCTTTCTAGCAGCGCTGTTTCTTCACCGCAGACGTAGGAGCCAGCGCCCTTGCGAACTTCGAGATAAAAAGTTTTGCCAGAGTCGCAGATATTTGCACCGAGATAACCGCGAGCATTGGCCACGACTATCGCTTCATTCAAGGCAACAATGGCATGCGGATATTCGGAACGCACATAGATGTAACCCTTCGTGGCCCCCACTGCCAGCGCGGCAATCGTCATCCCTTCGATCAATACGAAAGGATCGTCCTCCATCACCATGCGGTCTGAAAATGTGCCGGAGTCGCCTTCGTCAGCGTTACAAACGATGTACTTTTGTCCCGGCGTAGCGTTGGCAACCGTCTTCCATTTGATCCCGGTCGGGAAAGCCGCACCGCCGCGTCCGCGCAGACCAGAATCGAACACCTCTTGCACCACCGCTTCTGGCGTCATCGTCAAAGCACGCGCCAAACCAGCGTAGCCTTCGTGCGCCACATAGTCATCGAGCGATACCGGGTCGGTAATACCGACGCGAGCAAAGGTCAGCCGCTCCTGCTTTTGCAAATACGGGATTTGATCGACCAGACCCAAGGCCAGCGTATGTTTGCCGCCATTCTGAAAGCCCGCATCGAACAAGGCGGCGACATCTTCTGGTTCAACCGGGCCGTAACCGATGCGGCCTTCGGCGGTTGCGATTTCTACCAGCGGCTCGAGCCAAAACATGCCGCGTGAACCGTTGCGGATGAGCTTGATCGCAATCCCGCGTAGCAGTGCAACGGCTACGATGGCGTCAGCGACTTGATTAGCGCCTAGCGCAATGGCGGTAGAGTCACGCGGGACGTAAATAGTGATCGGGGTCGTCATATTAGTCATCATTACGCACCTCTTCTGGCTTGCAGCAGGCGATTGAATTTATCCGTGCTCACGCGGGCATAAATATCGTCACCGATCATGATATTCGGACCGGAGGCACACTGGCCAAGGCAGTACACCGGCTCCAGCGTGAATTGTTGATCGCTGGTAGTGCCGTGATAATCGCAGCCCAAGGCTTGCTTGGCGTGCGCTTCGAGGTGTTCTGAGCCACGCGCCTGACAGGCTTCAGCGCGGCAAATTTGCACGACGTGTTTACCAGCAGGATGTTGACGAAAATGATGGTAGTAGCTGATGACGCCATGCACTTCGGCGCGCGAGACGTTGAGTTGCTCGGCAATGAGCGGCACGATATCGGACGGCACATAACCGACCGCCTCCTGAATCGCATGCAAGATCGGCAGCATGGCACCGGGCATGGTTTTTAGTTCGACGATGATGGCCGCAACCTGTGCCTTGTTTTCTGCTGAAGTTTCAGGTTTTATGGCCACTTTGGATGGCACTTTAACACCGGTATCTGGCTTTACCTGATGCAACATAAATGTCTTTTGCGTAATACTTTGCGTACTCAAACCAACCTCCTGCCAAGAAAAAATAGCGCCCTGGTGGGGGGCGCTAACCCACTATTTCTTACTTAAAAAGCACAACCGCTTTTTGCAATGTCACAGTGATGCCCCAAATCAACGGTAGTCCAACCGCCGCCCAGGAAAGCAACAACACCGCTGGATTTCCGCCAGTACCAATCAAGCTGAAATCAGTAGCCGATGGTGCGGCAATGTTATTGGTCGCTGTTTTTTCGTGCGCCAGATGTTGCTCATGGGCCAGTTCTTCTGAGGTCATGAAATACTTTGCCGCCACCGGCTTGATCAACAAATTGCACACCAGACCCACCACCAACATACCGGCCAAAATGACCATCGTGGTGTTGTAGACCGACTCTCTCGGTACGCCTAGCGACAACTGATACTCTCGCATGTAGTTGACCACAACCGGCCCCAGAATCCCGGCTGTCGCCCAGGCAGTGAGCAAACGACCATGAATCGCACCCACCATCTGCGTGCCGAACAAATCGGCCAGATACGCCGGTGCCGTCGCAAAACCACCGCCGTACATCGACAGAATCAAACATACCGCGGACACGAACAGTGCCATGCTGCCAGCCGCACCAGACCACGGCAGACTCACGAACAAGATAAAACCGAGTACAAAAAACACCGTATAAGTATTTTTACGACCCAGAAAATCCGAACAAGACGCCCACACGAAACGACCACCGATATTGAACAGACTGATCAAGCCGGTGAAGCCCGCTGCAATGGCAGCAATCGCAGCCTTTTGCTCCACTGACAACTCAGTGAACTTGGTCGCCACACCCAATAAACGACCGCCAAACACTTCTTGCAGCATAGGCGAAGCCATCCCGATGACGCCGATCCCGGCCGACACATTCAGACACAACACCAGCCACACCAACCAGAATTGCGGAATGCCCCAGATCTTGCTGACGTGCACATGTTTTTGCGTAATCATGCTGTTACTCGCCGCAGCAGGCGGGGTCCAGCCAGCTGGCTTCCAGCCCGTTGGCGGAATCCGATAGCCAAATGCGCCTGCCATCATGAAGACGAAATACACCAGCGCCAACACCACAAACGTCTGCCAGACGCCGACTTCGGTTGGACTCGCAAAATGCTGCATCAACTTAAACGCCAACGGGCTACCAATCAGTGCACCGCCACCAAAACCCATGATCGCCATGCCGGTCGCCATCCCGCGCCGATCCGGAAACCATTTAATCAGTGTCGATACGGGTGAGATATAACCCAGGCCCAGACCGATCCCGCCAATGACGCCGGAGCCCAGCCACATTAACCAGATTTGATGGGTATAGACTCCAAGCGCAGAAATGAGCAAACCGCCGCACCAGCACAGGGCTGAGACAAAGCCAGCTTTACGCGGACCGACATGCTCAAGCCAGCGGCCCCAGACTGCTGCTGAGGTGCCGAGAATGACAAAAAACATCGTAAAAATCCAACCCAGCATCGAGATCTTCCAATCGCAATTGCTGGCGAATATCTCTGCAAAAAAACCCATATCTTTACTGCATGCAAGCGCCTCTTTAATCCCAATCGCCTTCGACAAAGGCAACCAGAACACCGAAAATCCGTACGCCATGCCGATACATAGATGTATTGCCAGTGCTGCCGGAGGAACCAGCCAGCGGTTAAATCCGGCTTTGGCGATCGTCCGTTCTTTTGCTAGAAAATCCATTGTCCCCACCTTTTTGAGTTTTTCACTATATGTATTTAATTACATATATTTTATAAGGCTTTCATTGTATTTATATACTATGTGAATAATGCATGTTCTTTGACATTTGCTATTCACCGAACAAAGTACCATGTAGATTAGTAATCTACAATAGGTAAAATTTTGCATATTTAATGATTAAAAATGGGGCAATCATGTACAAAGTCATCATCAAACCCCACTGGGAAATTGGTCAGGATGCCAGCGATGCGCTTGACACAGCAGCGCTGCTCACGCTACTGACCGCCATCAGAGCCACCGGCTCCATCGCCAGCGCTGCAAAAGAAACACACCAGTCATACCGCCATGTGTGGGGATTGTTGCGTGTAGCCGAACAACTATTCGGTCATCCGCTAGTGCTCACCGAGCGTGGTCGCGGCAGCGTCTTGACACCGCTTGCCGAGAAATTAATCTGGGCCGACCGCCGTATCGCCGCGCGTTTATCGCCGACGCTGGAGACGTTGGCCTCTGAGCTGGAAGGCGAACTGAGCAAAACCGTCGCAGGCAGCGCCAAAACGATTCGCCTCAACGCCAGCCACGGTTTTGCGGTGGCAGCCTTGCTCAACCAATTAAATGCCATGCATTTACCGCTTGATCTGCGCTATCGCAACAGCACCGACGCCGTCTCCGCACTGTCCCGCGGCGAGTGTGATCTGGCCGGTTTTCACGTACCTTTTGGCGAATTTGAAGATCCCATCGTTGCCCTCTACACCCGCTGGCTGAATAAAAATACGCACTGCCTGATTCATCTGGCGATGCGCAAACAAGGGTTAATGGTCGCACCCGGCAATCCAAAAAATATTCAAACGCTCACCGATCTGGTTGGCGACGGCGTGATATTCGTCAATCGCCAGACCGGCTCTGGCACCCGGTTACTGCTGGAGATGCTGCTCACTGAATCTGGCGTTGCGCAACACACCATCGAAGGATTTGAAAACACCGAGTTCACCCACTCTGCGGTGGCCGCGTTTATCGCCAGCGGCATGGCTGACGTGGGCTTTGGGGTGCAAACGGCTGCCGAACGGTTTGGCCTGGAATTCATCCCCTTGGTGCGTGAGCGCTATTTCTTTGCACTCTCAAAAGCGGCCATGCAAGAGCCGTTAATGCAGCAAGTCATTGCAACAATCCAGTCCGACGCCTTCCGCGCAGTTGTCAATCAACTGGCGGGCTACGATGGCAGCGCGACCGGCGAGATTTTGTCGCTCTCGGAGGCGTTTGCGGTATTGGGCTAACGCAGCCTGAAGATGTTCGATACCCATATATCGGTAAAACGTTCGCTTTACCGCCTCTGCGCTCCCCTCTTAACAGCCGCACTCACGCCATGCGCGCAAGCTCAGCCCCGCGTGCACTACACATTGTTTACATGTTTGTTACCGTAACGTTACTTCCCTGTGGGCATCAGGCACCGTAGGCTCGGATCGCCATAAAAAAAACAACATCCGTCCAAACCAGTCCAGCTAAGTACCCACCAGAAAGAACTCCATGAGCGATGAACAGAGCGCACCAATTCCAACATGCTTTGACAAGGCAGATCAGGCGCCAGAACGGCTCACTGAAATGTTTGTGGATATGGGTCAGGAAAATAGAATAAAGCTAGGACAACGCCCCGCCGAACGTTCCGTATTTCGTAAATTACATGGCGTAGCTTCGGCTCGTCTGGTGATGGAGAAAACCATTCCAGAAGATCTAAAGGTCGGCGTATTTGCCCACGAAAGCCTGCAAGCGTGGGTACGCTTTTCCAGCGACACGCAACCTACATCGCCCGATCTGGCATCGACTATTGGCATTGGGATTAAGTTATTTGGCGTGCCAGGACCAAAAGCGCTGGGCGACGACGGTGATACTGCTGACTTTATTATGCAGAATTACCCCGTATTTTTTGTCAATAACGCCAAAGAAATGGTCGAGTTCACCTACGCTGGCGTGGTCAAGAAAGATTACCCATCGTATTTGAAAACGCATCCAAAGACTGCGGACATTCTCAATAAAATGGAAAAAGTCGAAGGCAGTGTGCTGACCAGTACTTACTGGGCAATTTTGCCGTTTCAATCTGGTGAAGGCCGTTACGTCAAATTTCGTCTGGACCCCGTAACAGCACCCGAGAACGTGCCCAATGAAGCGGGAGACTATTTGGCGCAGGACATGAATCGGCGTCTCAAGAAAAAAGAATACAAATTTAATTTTATGGTGCAGCGGCGTGCCAACGATGGGATGCCGTTGGACGAGGCAACGGTGGAATGGTCGGAATTGGAAAGCCCGTTTATTCATGTAGCGACCCTGATCGTGCCGCAACAAGATATTGAAATGCGAGGTCAGGCCGAATACGGACAAGGGCTAGCTTTCAATATCTGGCGTGTGCCGGTGGCACAAACACCAGTGGGTTCGATCGCTGAAGCCCGGAAAATGGCGTACGCCGCCGGTGCGAATAAGCGCCATGAAGCGAATGGACAGGGTTTACAGGACCCGAGTAAGCCACGAACGATATCAGGCGGACTATCCGTTTTACCAGACGGCAAAGTATCAGCGACATCTCTGCATCCGGATACGTGCATCGTCAAAGCGGTCATTTACCCGTCCATTGGCGTGGCCAGAGTCGGTTCCAGCCCAAAGCAATGGTTTATTGGTCCCGAGGTGCCTAATCCACCGGTGGAAGCGCCCGGCTACTACCGCGATCAAGAAAAAAGACTCAAGCGTCAGGCCGCAAAGTTTCGGGTCTATGGCGTCAATGCTAAAGGCGACATCATTAAGGAGTTGACCGCTGACAACGCAACAATTAACTGGCATGTGCAATTAGCCAATACCAAGGCCGAGTGGTACAGCTTCCAATTAGCGCTCGACATTCCCGAGGCGGCTACGGCCCCGCCGACGACGCTGCGCAATGCAGAGATTGCTGATCGTAAGCGATTAGCAATCACGCCTCCGGCGCAAACCGTGACGGGGAGAAATGCGGATCCGAAATGTTTCAACGGTGAGTTCATGGAAAAATCCGTCTATCTGGGCGAAGCATTTACCGACCCCGAAGGTCATCTCATTGTGCTCGGCGGACATGGCGTCTCCGCCTCCTACGATCATAGTCGCGCCATCACTTTTGCCAACAATGAGGGCTGGTATGACGATACCTCTGATGGTCCGATCAGCGCGGATGTCACGTATGAAGGACAAGCGCTGCTAGTCGATCCGGCCTGGGTCATTGTGGGGCCACCAAACTATGGCCCGCAAAGAAAATCGGTGCGCACCATGTGGGATTTGATGCGTGACGTCGCCATTACGGCCGGCACATTACCAATGCCACTACAGCCTGGTTTTACGCAGGATATTTTGCCGTTATTTGAACGACTGACAGGTTTGCAATGGGTCAACGCCGGTTTCGCTGCCGGCTTTGGCTGGAAGGGAGCAATCGACCTGCACAGCCCAGAAGCGTTGGCACGATTATCGAGTGCCGATGCCGCCTACGCAGATCTGCGTCGTACTATTTCTAATCAGTTCCGTAATTATGCGATTGATTCAACCTCACCGAAACCGTGGCCATGGCTGTATGGCGATGCGGTTGAGATCCCTGATTCTCCACGTCAAAACTCCTCACTCAGCGCAACCCAGCTGGCGATGTTAAAAGAGTGGGCACTTGGTAACTTTATTGAGGACTATGATCCGACGGTCGTCGCACCGGATCGGATTGAACACGTTCCGCTGGCACAGCAAGGCGATGCGCTGACGAAGGCCGCGCTTGATTTTTGCCTTGCTGATGCGTTCCATCCGGGTTGTGAAATGACGTGGCCGGTACGTACAAAAACCATGTACATGGCGCCGTTCCGCTTTAAACACGCTCCGGTTGGCTGGATCGCACCCACCATCGGCGCCGTTCTCAACAGCAGCAATATGACGATGCGAAATGGTCCCTTATATGGTCAGCAAGCCGGTGGCATTACGCGCTGGATGGCCGTGCCATGGCAAACCGATACTGCCAGTTGCCGCTCTGGCTATGATCCGAGTTATGACCCTTACCTTCCTAGCTTCTGGCCGGCACGGGTACCGAATCAGGTCTTGACCAAAGAAAACTATGCCATTGTCATGGACATGAAAAAACCGCTCAGCGGAAGGCTGGCCGCCTTTGCTAATCGGGCGTCCTGGGATGCCCCTTTGGGCAATACCAATGGCACTGAGGAAATGAATAATATGGTGCATCATTTTGATCATTTAGGTGTCGTGGAAGTCCATCCCGGTCCTAAAGATATTCCACCGATTTTTCCGCACCGGATCGAAGTGGAAGATCAGCATCTTCCGATTGAGGACATGATCAGTCCGGCTGAGGAGGCGGCTAAAAGAGCCCATCATCCATTCAATCCCTCTATCTATACCGGTACTGAATCGGCAGAGGTAATAGAAAAGGTGGGGGGATTTTCACTCGGCGATCCGGAGTGACAGCCATCCCCTGTATAGAAACAGATGTCGTAGTATGTGGCGCGGGGCCTGCGGGCTCCGCTTTTGCGCTCAATCTGGCCGCGTTTTATAAAGTCGTGCTGCTCGATAACAATCCGCCAGCGATGGAAACTCAGCCAGCGCCCGGTTTACGTATCGGTGAATCGTTACCTGCGGCCGCAGGCAACTTACTCAAAGATATGGGATTGTGGGAGCAATTTCAGGCACAGCAGCATCGACCTTGCCACTTACACCGCAGCGTGTGGGGTAATGACACCGTCAACGAACAAGACGCCATGCGTAATCTGGATGGACATGGCTGGTTTTTGGATCGGGTGATGTTTGATCGCTGGCTACAAAAAACCGCACAACATCGAGGCGCGACCTTACTGAGCAAGACTAAATTAATTGGATTGCGACAAGCTGACGATGGCGTCAAATGGCACGTCACGCTGACCTTTCACGGCAAGCCAGTAACGTTCATCACCCGCTTCTTAGTCGACGCCAGTGGCCGCAATGCGACTATTGCCAAACAGCTAGGAAGCAAACGCGAAATCCAGGATAAATTAGTCTGCGGCTGGGTCTATGGGCACGACTCGCAGGACAGTGGCGCTAAAAACAGTGGCGGCAGCAGCGAACTTCAGGCCGAAGCTGGCGGTTGGTGGTACACCTCTCCACTACCCGATAATGGCCGTATTGTGTCGTTTTATACAGACGCAGATTTGCCCCAAGCCAAAAGTGCACATAACCGAGAAGCATTATTACAACGACTTAACACTATGCCGTGGTTACAGCAGCAACTGCGTGACTATGGCTTTGTCGCCGAGCAACAATATGGCTTTTGTGCAGCGCACAGCACGCACTTAGACTCCCCTGTCGGAAAAAATTGGCTCGCTATCGGTGATGCCGCGCTCGCTTTCGATCCATTGTCTTCTCAAGGTTTGTTTAATGCGCTCTATACAGGTTTGACTGCTGCTCACAGCGTATACCAGTATTTGGGTGGCGATGTCATGGCATTAACAAGCTATCGCGCTGAGTTAAATGACATTCATGCCGCCTATGCTAATCATCTGGATTCCTGGTATGCAGAAGAAACGCGTTGGTGCGATCACCCCTTCTGGCAGCGGCGTCACGCAAAGCTACCGACTCACTCAACCGCATGAAGCCTTTTTTGTGATGATTTTCACAATTAAATAAAAGCACTCAGAAAATAGCCAAAATTCACTGATTTTATTTATCCCTTTTTCAGTCCACACTTTAAAATAGCCAACACCCCGTGAATAGTGGATTTAAAGGAAATTGTGATGAAAAAATTATCGAAAACGTTACTCTGCATTGCGTCTAGCGTTGTCCTGTTGACAGCATGCGGTAAGCAAGAAAACAAGGAAGCCAACACCGCCGCCGCACCAGCGCCAACTGAATACATCGTTGGTGCCGAGGCAACTTTTGCACCATTTGAATTCCAAAACGAGCAAAAAGAAATCGTTGGCTTCGACGTCGATCTTATGCATGCCATCGCCGACAAAGAAGGTTTCAAAGTGAGGTTCGTCAATACCCCTTTTGAAGGTATTTTCAATTTCCTCGCACAAGGCGATCGCGACCTGCTGGCATCCGCAATTACGATCACTCCGGAACGCAAACAAACGGTTGATTTCTCTGAACCGTATTACGAATCTACCCAATTAATCGTTGTACCCAAAGACTCCACCGTCACCAAATTCACCGATTTAAAAACCATGACCGTCGGCGTGCAAAGCGCTACTACGGGTGACGAAACGGTGCAAAAACTGCTCGGAAAAAGCAATCCAAAAATCAAACGGTTAGAGTCCGCAACACTAGCGCTGAAAGAGCTCGAAGGCGGTGGCGTGGATGCCGTTGTTCTTGATACCGGCCCGGTAAAAAATTACGTCAAAAACAATCCTGCGCTGGGCTTTCACTTCATCTCAGATCCGGATTTTCCGAAAGAATATTACGGTATCGCCGTCAAAAAAGGCAATGCGGACTTGCTCGCCAAAATCAATCAAGGTTTAGCCGCGATCAAAGCCGATGGCACTTATCAAAAAATATTCAGTAAATATTTTGCCGATGAAGCGAAGTAACGCCATGAAAAAAAATATCCTCTCCATGCTGGCCTTGACTTGCCTATGCGCAGCATTAGTTGCTTGCGGAAAAAGCGATCCAAAGCCAGCCACAACAACATCCGCAGCTCAGACTGTGGAATATGTGGTCGGCACAGACGCCGCGTATGCGCCCTTCTCATCGATGAACGAGCAAAAACAAGCGGTTGGTTTTGAAATCGACATGATCAACGCTATCGCTGATCGTGCCGGGCTAAAAATAAAAATCGAAAATACACCCTTCGATGGGATTTTTAATGCGCTGGCGCAAGGCGATCGTGACATTCTGATTTCTAGCATCACGATCACCGATCTGCGCAAACAAACGGTGGATTTCAGCGATCCCTACTTTGAAGCAAATCAATTAATCGCCGTACCGCTGAGCTCCATAGTAGAAAAATTTGCCGACCTGAAAACCCTGACAATTGGCGTCCAAAGCGCCACAACCGGAGACGAAGCATCGCAACAACTGCTTGGCAAAAATAGTCCCCACGTTAAACGTTTTGAATCCATGCCATTGGCATTTCAAGAGCTAGAAGGCGGCGGTGTTGATGCGGTCGTCGGGGATAACGGCGTGGTCGTCAATTACATCAAAAACAACGCTGGCAAAAACTTCAAGATCGTCACCGATCCATCGTTCCCAAAAGAGTATTACGGCATCGCCGTAAAAAAAGGCAACACGCCATTGCTGGAAAAACTCAACAAGGGATTAGCCGATATCAAAGCCGATGGCACGGCTGACAAGATTTATGCGAAGTATTTTTCATAAAGCATAGCCCCGCCGGACCTCAGTCCATATTGTAAATAGTCGGCCAGGCCAAACCACGCTTGGCCGACATTTTTTTAAGGATCATCATGAAACACATTTTTCGCCGTTATCTACCCGCTTGCGCGGTTGCACTGACACTCATAACACTGGCCGCATGCAATCGACAAGACGCAACTCCGGATATCAAACAAACGGCGGCACCGAGCGCCGTTAAACATGCCGCCTACGTTGTTGGCGTCGAATCTGCCTACGCGCCGTTTTCGTCAGAAAATGAAAACAAAGAAGTCGTCGGCTTCGATATTGAAGTCATGAAAGTCCTGGCCGACAAAATCGGGATAGACGTCAAATTCGTACCGACGCCGTTCGAAGGGATTTTTAATTTTCTGGCCCAGGGCGACCGTGATTTGCTTATCTCTGCCATCACCATTACCGATGAACGCAAACAGACTGTCGATTTTTCTACGCCCTATTTTGAGGCCAGCCAATTGATTGCGGTGCCCTTCAATAACACCACGGTGCACAAATTCACCGACTTGAAAAACCTGAAAATAGGCGTCCAAAGCGCCACCACCGGGGATCAGCTCGTACAGAATCTGGTCGGTAAAAACAATCCCAACATCAAGCGGCTTGACTCGACACCTTTGGTGCTGAAGGAACTTGAGAGCGGTGGCGTCGATGCCGTCGTCGCCGATGATGCCGTGGTGCAAAACTACATCGCCAATAATCCAACGGCGCGCTTTCGGGTGGTATCGGACGCTGACTTTCCGAAAGAGTATTACGGTATCGCTGTGAGCAAAAGCAATCCGGAGTTACTGGCGAAAATAAATCAGGGACTGGCAGAGATCAAGGCCGATGGCAGTTTTGACAAAATTAGCGAAAAGTACTTTGGCCCGACCAAGAAATAGTTAATTGCTCATCCGACATCTAAACTAAGTCTTTACCTATGTCTACGGTATAATTTTTTGCCTCATTTTTACGCGCCAAAATGCGTTACCTGAAAGAAATTGTCGACCTGTTTTTATAACGACAAACCTCGCAGGTTACGCATTTTTTATTCATCCCCTCGCATTATTTCCTCTTAACAAAATATGGATTTTCGCTGGAGCATCATCCAAGGCTACGCGCCGCTGTTCGTCCAGGGTTTCTTGATGACACTACAGGTTGCCCTGATCAGCATCATCATCGGGACGCTACTTGGCCTCTTTCTGGGAATGTTGCGGGTCGCCGACGTGAAACACGGGCCTTGGAAATGGCCGTTCCGTGTTGTCAAAGCACTAGCAAGTTTTTACGTCGCTTTTTTTCGGGGTACGCCGCTCTTCGTACAAATTCTGCTAATCCATTTTGCTGTCATGCCGGTTCTGATCCATCAGGATAACGGGCTACTGATTTCCGGTGAGCTGGCGCGCACGATCAAACAAAACTACGGTGCGTTTATTTCCGGCGTGGTCGCACTGTCGCTCAATGCAGGCGCTTATATTTCAGAAATTTTCCGCGCAGGGATTCAGTCGATTGACCGTGGACAGACGTACGCTGCGTCCAGCCTTGGAATGGGCTATCGGACGACTATGCGCTATGTGGTGCTGCCGCAGGCGTTTCGTCGGATGTTGCCGCCGTTGGGTAACGAGGCGATTACTTTGCTCAAGGATTCGTCGCTGGTGTCGGCTATTGGATTGGCGGAACTGGCTTATGCGGCACGCACGGTGGCGGGGGCTTACTCGCGTTATTGGGAGCCGTATATTACGATTTCGGTGGTGTATTTTGCTATGACGATTTGTTTGGCTTCGTTGGTGTCGCGGTTGGAGCGGAAGTATGCTGCGCCGGGGAGGCATTGAGGGGGCGTTTAATATCTTTGGTTTTAGTTAGAGGATTGATCCTATCGGTGATATTGAAACTGTCGCTGGTTGGTGCTCCACAGAAGCACCAACAGTTTCAATTAACGAAAATAACGACCTGCTCAATTCAACGTTATTTTTTTCCCTGTTTTTCCTGCTTGTCGCTCCCCATATTTATCCAACAACCCATTTGTCAACACGACAAATTTCTTCAAGGCTTCAACCTGATCGAGGCTAAGTAACAGTGATGCTGCATCATCGGCATGCAAATTGACCACATTGCTCGCTTTTGCCGCCAGAGCATGTTGTGCGCGTAGCCGCTCGCTGTCCTTAATGAGCTTGTGGCAAACCTCAATACCTTCACTAACTTCCCTATTGAGTTTGACTAATTTAGCCTGGGCCTCATCAATAGAGAGACTATCTGACTGCCCAAGAGAGTTGAGGTAGTCGTACCGGGATTCTAATTCTCCGGGTGGTTTAGATGACATCGTGGCTATCCTTTTATCGGTTACGCCCAGCTCGTTATTGAACGAGAATGGGCAGAGAATAACTCGAAAGACTGGTGAAGAAACAAGGCCAGTATTAGCTTCCATCGCCATCCAGAGGGACTAACGTTGCGTACCGACCGCATGACGTGTTTTGTATTGCTTCCAAATCAGACTTTCAAACTGTGCTCCTTAACAGGAACGCGATCACGATAAACCCACTAAAAATCGAGGTCAATCAATAGCTACCTAAAACCCTGGATTTTTTTAACAGTCCTTCAATTTGTTTGCACTTTTACTTCGGTTTGTATCAACTTTACTTCGGTTGACAAGAGTGCAGTTAAAACGGCTCTATCGCATTAACCAAACCTGCGTGCCGATCAGTCAGACTGCTGTGTCCCTGACTAATAGAGGAATCGCTATGCTTAATTTCAAAGGAATGCGTTTCTTGATCGATGTAATTTTGTTATGAGGAAAATCACACTTCATTCGATTCGGACTTACGCAAAATTGTCCCGGCGAGGCAGACTGACGAAGACAGTACTTTAGATAACGCCGCTGGGGCGGTTTTGCGTAAGTCCTATCAATGCATTATCCGGAAAAAGGCAACTAATGATCGATATCATAAAAGTTACTTTGGCGCTAATCCTAGGTTATGCACGGTAACCGTCAATATCGAATCCAAGCTGGAGTATCCTAAGAATGTCGCACTAGAGAACCATATGATGACTATCGAGGGTTTTGTCGCGTCAGCAGAGACAAATCAAACTGCTAGCAGGCTTTTGAACCAGCTTTAAACTGAATGGATTTTTCCTGCCAAAACATAAAACTGGTCGACAAACGACATCCTATTCTCTGCTATGACGTCCATCTGTCTTTTATCAGGATACCGCCCTCATCAGACGCAGATAGCGGGAGAGGCCGGGCAAGGTCCGTGACAATCATCCCTTCACAGTGGTCAAGCGCAGCATCAGAGTCATAGGATGCTGCGGTGACTCTTGAAATCCGTAATGCTCATAGAACGCCTTAGCCCGTTCATTAAGCGCATGTACCAGCAGCGCTCTGACACCGGTGTTCTGAGAAACCACCACAGCTCGGTTGACGGCGTCCTGTAGCAGAGAAGCGCCTAGTTTGATGCCCTGGGCCCGATGGTCAACCGCGAGTCGGGCCAGAACCATCACCGGAATTGGATCGGGCATGTTCCGGCGCACCGAACTGGTTGCCATCTGGTGGATGACCGCGCCCGCAGCCATGGCGTAATAGCCATAAACACGGCCTTCATGATCGGCCACTACAAACGTACGGCTGGCACCGCTCAATTGGTTAGTCATTGCGCGGCGCTTGAGCCACTCGTCGAGAACGGCCTCGCCGCACTCAAATCCATTCAGAAGGTGAGCCGCTGCAAGCGGTTGAGGTGCGTTGAGTTGCAAACTCATGTCTTGGCAATGACCCAGGGAGCCGTCACGCTCATGAGGCGCTCAAGCCCCGGGTTATGGTGCGGTGGAGCATCGAGCATTGCAGTGAACTGCTCAAACTTGTCGGTATTGAGGCTGAAAAAAACTTGATCAAGCACCACCGCCTGCGCTTTGTCACAAGCGGCCTCAAGCATGAAGTCCGAACGATTCTTGCCCAATAGAGTTGCAGCGTGATCAATCAAGTCTCGCTGCTCGGGCAAAGCACGCAGATTGATAGCAGCGTCGCGCATTACACTCTCCTTTCGATGCATACACAATAGATATACGGAGTGTAGTTGGGTGTATAGACGTTGTCAATACGCCTCATCAAAAGTGTTAGCCATAAAGTCTCAGCATTTATGGCGTGACTTTCCGGGTGTAATGCTTTTGCTTACTCTTCGCACCCTTTTGTGGCTTGTTTCAGGGCGGCTTTTCTGGCTTTGCGTAGGGTACTGCTGTGTTCATCGAGGGCTGCGGTGGCCTCAATCAGATGTTCGCCGAATAGCGCGATGGCGTCGAGAGCGAAGGCTTTTAATTTTATGCGCGCGTTAGTGTCGATGGCTAGTGCGTCGGCTTCGGGGGTATTGCGATCGGGGTTGGTGGCGTAGGTTTCGTTGACTTCAAAGATATCAAGACACACACCAAGACCACCTGCGAACTTGTCTGAGCGTTCGATGCAATCCATCATCAGCATCTGCTGTTCGCGGTCGATGGCGTCGCTGAGTTTTTCATGCGCGGGGTTTTCTGAAGGGGAGCTTGAAGGGGAGGCGTTGGTGTTAGGCACGGTTCGATCCTTTAGTCTGGTGTTGACCAGTCCCGTCGGATGACGGGGTGGGCGACAAATGGCGGGATTGACAGACTGGACGTAATAAACCATAAACCAGCAAGCCCGAAGGCTTCCCCGCCAATGCCGCCCAGAGAGGACGAACTTAAGGCCCAGACCGCATGACACGGTCCGGGTTTATTACGAAACAGGCTGTCAAACCTGAGTCCCTTTGTGAGGAACTGTCGACACAATACCTCCGCAGAAGTGCGACGGTCAACCGCTAAATTGCTCTTTTTGGTGACGGGTCTTCATCCTGCATCAGTGGCACTGCAAAGCCTTTGCAAAGCCCGTAAGGTTGCGACTCTATGCTTTGATATACCTGGCACGACGAGCCTTAAACCCGCTCATAGCGCAGTTTAATCACCGGTCAAATGCGTGATGTGATCCGACAGGCTGCTACGGCATTGCCCATTTCAAATGATGTTCAATATTGGTTCAGACGATGGTCAATCTTGCGGCCATTAATCGCCAAAGGGGCATAGAACGGAACGGGAGTGACGGCTTTCCTGCTTTCTGAAGAGGTGCGACAACGTTATGAATTTGGGCCTGGTGAGGTAGATCTGACAGTCACGGCCTTAGCCGCAGGGCTTGGCATTGGCAATATGTCCGCGGGATTTTTACGGCGTCTGTGTCGGCGCGAAGAGGTATCGCTGGTCGTCATCATCACTCACCCCATTTCCCACAACCGCCCATCCGCCGTAATCACCGCAATCCTCAGCGCCTTTCCAACAAAGATCGGCTGAGCAGCCACCCGGTACCCATCCAACTGCGCCTGATATCCAGCCCGTTCGCTTTCCAGCAATTGCCGCTTGTAATCCAATATCCAGACTTCCTTCTCAAACATCACAACCCGATCAAAGCGCAGCAAAACATCTGCCATCACTTCCATTTCATTACGCGCAGCAAGATGTAAGCCGGGATCAAAAAAGTGTGTCAGCGCCGGTTGCGTGAGTATCGTTTTGGCCTGCTGTTGCACGATCAGCGCCAAGGTCGATGTGCACGGCAACCAGCGTGCGATGGTGGCGACGTCTGGCACATTGATCGGCCAGTGTCCGTGTTGCGTTAGTCTTTCCAACAAGGCGTGCAAGGCAATGCCTTCTTCAATGGCGTCATCATTGATGGCCATCTCTTCATCACGCACATTACTGCTAAGCGCCTGCTTCAATGGCAAAGGGGCTGGATCGAATATCGGCAAAACAAAGCCTGAATCCAGCGCGACATCAAGGTTGATAACAGCGTCATCTGCTTCATCTTCCCATAGCATTTCCGGCATCCATTCAAGCCGTGCATACCAACTGCCCTCGGTCACCCCGCCAACAGCACTACTACGCGCACCGGCGACGCCGCTGATGATCAGCAATTGCTTGGCACGGGTAGTGGCGACATACAGCAAGTTCCAGTCTTCCTGCGCCTTAAAGCCTTCTTCGGCGGCAAACAATCGGTCCCGCGCAGCACCGCGCTCGGCGACGCGGCCGAATGCGGAAAAATGCACCGGTGCGTCGGCGTCTTGCGGCCAGTCGCACAGAATGCCGATATCGTCGCGGGCCGGATCGCTGTGATTGGCGTCGAGCAAGACAACGACCGGCGCTTCCAATCCTTTGGCGCTATGCACGGTGAGTATGCGCACGGCGTCGATGGAAGCATCGATACTGGCCTCGTCCGGGGCATCGCTTTCGGCAGTGCGTTGCAGCACGCGCAAGGCGTCGATAAACTTTGGCAGACTTGGATAGCGTCCGGCGTCCATGTTCAGTGCCAGCGCGACAAACGCTTCGATATTGCCTATCGCCTGACTACGCGTCATGGGCGTGGCGGCTTGGGCGTAACGTTCAATCAACTGGCCTTGATGCAGCATCACGTCGAGTAAATCGTGGACCGACAAACGCGGCGAGAGTGTCAGCCAATGCGCTAGCAAATGCGCTGCGCTTTGCAAGGCAGTTGACGCTAATCCAGCCGCGTCCAATGCCAGCAACCGCGGCCACCATCCACGCTCTGTGCGCAGCGCTAAGGCGATCAAATCATCATCGCTGGCAGCAAAAATCGGCGACTTCAAGACATGCGCCAAAGCGCGGTTGTCGTCGGGCGTGATCAAAAATGTCAGCAACGCAATCAGGTCTGAAATCTCCAGCGATTCGAGCAAACCGCCGCGTCGATCTGACATAAATGGAATGCCTGCATTACGTAGCGCGTTCTCATAAGCGCCAAGATGCGTGCGCTTTTTTACCAGCAGCATGACATCGGACCAGCGCAGTTTGCGGCTGTCGTTACCGTTCTTGATCTGTATTCTTTGACGCGCTGCATTTAAGGCTTCTGCGACGCTATCGCCTTCGTCACGACGCCTTGCATCTTCCGATTCTTCACGCGCAGTAATAAGAGGGTTGCGCAAGCCTGGCTGCATTTCTACGGCATCGGCTTTGGTCTGTCGGATCAGCGGCAAACGCCACACTGCACCGCCTTCTTCACCCAATGTGGTTTGGGCTGAAAATAAAGGATTCGCATAAAAACTGTCATTCAATACCTCGATAATCGCCGTGGCATTGCGACGGGTCTGATTGGCTTGCAAGACGGTTGCGCCCTGCTGTTGCAGCATATCGCGGGCGGCTACGAATACCCGTGGTTCAGCGCGCCGGAAGCGATAAATCGATTGTTTCGGGTCGCCCACCACGAACACGCTGGGTTGAGCAGCATCGTCGCCATAGGCGTTGAGCCAGGCGCGTACGATGCTCCATTGCAGTGGATTGGTGTCCTGAAATTCGTCGAGCAAAATATGTTTGTAGCGCGTATCGAGCCGACTTTGTACGTAGGCGGCCGTCTCGGGATTGGTCAGCAAACGATAAGCTTGCCATTCCAGATCGGCGAAATCGAAGACGCGCTGTTCGGCCTTGATCGCCTGATAGGTTTCAACAAAGGCATGGCCGACGATGAACAAGGCTTGATTGAGCGCCAGTACGCCGCGCTCGCCACTACGGCGGCGTAATAATTTGAGCGCTTCACCGATGTCCAAAAACGCGTCATCGAAGACGCTCACACCATCGCCGCCGAAATTGTCTTCTAACGCTTTTTTAAGACTGTTAGTTTTAGTGTTGCCGCGAGGCTTGCCGTTGTCGTCAAAAAATTGATGGCATAGCGCGTCAAAATTTTCTAGTGCGGCACCTAAGGTCAACGCTGTTTCAATCGCTGTTGCGCGTTTTTGATTGGTCGCCGTGCCGTGTCCTAGCAGCCAGGAAATATTGTGTATTCTGTCGATCAGTTTGGCGTCATCCCACAACGCCAGCCGGGCGTCTGTTTGTGCATCAGCGCCGCACATATCGGTCAGCCATTGCAGTGGCGTGGCGATGTCACCGGGTGCCATACTGCTAGCCCACCATTCGGCACGCTTGTTGGCGAAAGCGTTGAGCAGCTTGCGGGCATTGGCGTCGCCAACCTGGCCGTACAAACCGAGCATCGTTTGTTTAAGCTCGCCATTATTTTTGTCGTTGAGCGACTGCATGAAGCGCCGATACGCGTCGGCTAACAATTCGCCCGTTTTGTCGGTCAGCGTATAGCCGTGCGGCACGCCGGAATTGAGCGGCGCAATTTGTAGCAGGCGCGCAAACCAACTATGAAAAGTATCGATGGAGAGACTTTGCGGGCTCGACAAAACGCGCTCATACAGACCGCGTGCGAGCGGCATGGTTGACGTCAAATGCTTAGCCTCGATACCGCGTTCCTGCAACAAAATGCGTACTTCTGCATCCGGCTGTAATGCCAGATCGTGCAACAGTTCAAGCAAGCGCTCGCGCATTTCCTGCGCGGCCTTGCGGGTGAACGTAATGGCCAACAATTCGGATGGGGCAGCGCCAGCCAACAACAGACGCAACATGCGGGCGACTAACAGCCAGGTTTTGCCGCTACCGGCGCAGGCTTCTACCACGACCGAATGATGCGGGTCGCAGGCGGCGTTAATAAATATCTGCGAGGCGACCGGCGCGCCATTCATTTGATAGGCGTGCGGCAAGGCTGAGTCTTCCTGCGCTGACGTATTGTTCAGATCATCCATTACCACGCTCCTTTACGGCATAAACCGCGTACATCGCAGTATTGGCAGACCGAGCCTGTGCCATTTGCGGGCAATGGCGCGCCGTCAGATATTGCTTGCATCGTGAATTGAATGTGTTGCTCCAATGTAGTCTGAGCCTGCGCATAATCGGGCGCGCTGATGTCGCCGCATTTTTCCTTGCTGGTTTCGAGCGCGACGTAATGCGCGGCCTCTACCGGCAGGTCTGAGAGCAGGCCATAAAAGGCGAGTTGATGATCTTCGTGATCGCTCAGTTTTTTGTTTAATGCTGAGAGGCTGCTGGATTTGTAATCGAGGACGGCGCGTTCACCGGCGTCATTTTCATCAATCCGATCGACGCGGCCATGCAGGGTAATGTCGCCGCTTGATAACGGCAGATTTTTTTCGTAAGCCTGCTCTCCAAAGACAAAATGCCAACCTGATGCTTCGCGCTCGTTGGCCCAGGTGACGTAGGCTGAAATGACTTTTTTCCAGCGTGCGTAATAGCCGAGGGCCGCCGCATTTTTAGCGATGATTTTGTCGAATAATTGCTCAGAAATAGCGATCAGTATGGCGACGCGTTCGTCTTGTGCATTGACGACAGATTGGTCCCGCAGGGTTTCGTGATAGGTATGGAGAATCTGATGCAGCCAGCCGCCGTAATCGCGCTTTTCTGGGATGTCCGATAGTTCATCAAGCGAGGCTAGCGCCAACATGCGCTTGGCGAAAAATTGATACGGGCAGGCGATGAAACTGTTGAACCCACTGGCTGAAAGACGTCCCGGACGCAGCATGGCGGCAATCGGAGCGGGCATGAGCGCTGGCGTTGCTTGTAAATTCCGTTCGACGATACTGGCACGATGGCGTGGCAAGGTAGCTACGCAATTTTGCGCCAACGTCAGCTCCAGACGCTCTATCCACGGGCTGACCGGGTTAGGCTCGCCGTCCTGATGGGCTTGCCATGACAGCACTACTTCGGGATTCATCGCCAACAACTCGGCCAGATCGCGCATTTGCTGGCGCTGACGACTTTCTCGTGTAGCCAGATCCAACTCGCGCCGCACGGTATTGGCAAAGAATAGTGTTTCTTTCGGCTGCGACGGAAGATGGCTGGCATCGGCGCCGACCAGCAACACCGCATCGAAATGTCGCAAGCGTGCGCCATTGAGCGGCAGCATGACGACGCGGCGGTCGCCTGCAGGACTAATAAAACTGGTGTCGTCGAGTTGCAGGTTGACCAGCGCACGCCATTCGGGGAAGGAGAACAGCGTTGCATCGTCACTGCTTTCGTCGCCCTCGAATTCCGGGCTGGCGATATTTTGCAGCATCTGCAGAACTTGCTGACCGGCCAGGTCGCGGCTCAACGCGCTGGCAATGCCGATGGCTTCCAATGCGCTGCCGGTATTGATCCATCCGCGCAGTGTTTTGCGACCCGCATATACAGTCGCTTGTTGCGCTAGCAGGGAGACCGTTTTTTGCGCATCCGGCAGAGCAGCCAACGCGTGGATGACGCTGCCCCACTCGCCTAAAACATTGGCGCGCCGTAGCGCAATTTCGATCGCCATGACCTGGCCTGCTTTGTCCGGCAACTCGGTGAGCACAAACGGCGACTTGAGCAGATCGAGCAAGGCCGTGGTTTCGCCACGTTGGGTAACCACGTCAAACCAGGCGGCGATGGCCGAGGCGGCGCGGGTGGTCGATAGTTTCCAGCCGGTTTCGTCGGCGACGTGGACCTCTGCGCGTTCCAGCAAGGCGCGGATGCGTCGGGCGACAACCCGATCCTGGGCCACAATCGCGAGCCGGGTTTTACCGGCCTGTAACCAGTCGAGTATGGTCTGCGCACCCTGCACCGCTTCGTCTTCGATGCTGTGCGCCGGGCATAGGGCGAGGCCGGATGGGAGCGTAACGTTGAATGCTGCTGCGGCGAATAAATCGTGCATGGGTGCTGGCTCTGGTGCAGAGTCGAGCAACTCCGGCCATGCTGCGGCGAAGGCTGTGGCAATGCTCTCGACGCGCCAGTCCAGCGTGATCTGCAAAACCGGTTGATGCTGCGCGTAGGCTTGCAAGAAGGCGCGCTCCATCGGCTCAGGCGCGACAGAGCTGATCCATGCCAGAGGTGAATTCGCCTGCTCGGCAAATTGCAGCATTTGTTCGAACCGCAGGGCAACCGCATCATCGCCGTCGAGCTGACTTTTCCAGATCGACCAGACTAATTGGGTCTCGTCCGACAGTAACTGACGGGCGTCGGGCGTGAGTTGTTCCAGCGCGGCTTCCCAACGCTGATCGATGTCGGTCTCAGCGCGGATCGACGGTAACAATGCTTGCGTCAACTCATCTGACAACGCCAGTAACGTTTGCGCCAGCGGTAACAAATCGGTATTACGACGTGCTGTAAATATTTTCTTTAGCCATGCGTGCTGGCGCAGTTCTGAATACAAACGCATTAAACGTTCACTGCCAGCGCTAGCCGTTGGCGCATTGGGGGCTGGCGGCAAGGTTTGCAGCAACGCCGACAATGTATTGATACGCGGCGGTATAAATGCACCCGGCAAGGCGCAAGCCAAAGCATCTTTAAATAAATGGGCGTGCACAAAGGCTGGCACTATCACGCGCCAGCCGGACAGGTCGCGCGCATTGTCGCCACCGTTTTCACGACAAGCGTTAGATAAAGCACGGGCCGCCTCGGGCCAAAACGCGCTCGATGGGGCAATCGACAGGGAGGTAAGCAAGGCAGGCGTATTCAGCATGAAAACTCAAAAAAGGGGGGGGTGCGAAGAAGTCAGCCCCGCCGCAACAAACGTACGACGCAGCTCTTTTGCAACAAGCGCTTTGCATTTTATGCGAGCAATCCGTCTAAATAATTAAAAAATAAGAGCGTGTCCGCTTCTTTTTATTAAAATCGGTTACTATTTATCGCAACATCCCGCCGTAATACCTCTTACCACACCCGCAAACCTTGAAGTCCCGTACGGCATCCCCACTTGTTCATTAGAATAGGGACAGGGAACCGCCGCAGATGACCATCAAGTCGAATGGATAAGTTGTCTTGGCAAACATTAATTCTTTTTCCCTCCATCCGAGGAAACCATGAGCGAAAACATTAAACACATTACCGACGCATCTTTTGACGCAGATGTACTCAAATCAGACAAACCCGTATTGGTCGATTTTTGGGCCGAATGGTGCGGTCCTTGCAAAATGATTGCACCGATTTTGGAAGATGTCGCCAAAGAATATGACGGCAAAATCCTGATCGCTAAATTGGATGTTGACGCCAATACCCTCATTCCTGCGAAGCATGGTATTCGTGGTATCCCGACGCTCATCCTGTTCAAGAACGGTGTTGCCGTCGCCCAAAAAGTCGGCGCATTGGCAAAAGGCCAGCTGACTTCATTCATCGATAGCAATATTTGATGTATTTGCTGTAAGCTGCGAACAATCGCGGCGGTGCGCCCGCACCGCCGTTTATAATTATTATTAGACGACACCGTAAAAGTACGTTACTAAAGTACGTTATTAAGACAGTTACCTACCGCTACTTACAGTTACTGACAGTTACTCACACCACGTAGTCCCCACCCCCACC
>NZ_JBRIIQ010000034.1:0-41239 GCF_052976905.1 Glaciimonas sp. GG7
AAGCCGGGAATTTTCAACAGCCAGACCACGGCGATCGTCATGATCACACGCGTCAGTCCTATTTCTATTAATTTATGGGTGCTAATGATGTTAATTGTTTTATCGCCAGCCAAGTCGCTCGATTACACCACGCCAGTGACAACCGATGTTCACACTTTGCCTGATTTTATTGGGCATTCTGCAGATTTGGTTGAGATACTTAAAAAGTTATCGCCAGCCGAAGTTGGCGGACTAATGCATATTTCTGACACATTGGCGCACCTCAACGCCACACGATTCTCTTCATGGTCGACAACATTCAGTAACGCTAACGCCAGGCAGGCAATTCTGGCATTTAACGGAGACGTCTACGAGGGTTTTGATGCCAGCTCGCTCAATGCTAAGCAGTTAGCCTATACACAAAGCCGGGTACGCATTTTATCCGGCTTGTACGGGATGTTGCGACCGCTTGATCTGATGCAGCCATACCGGCTAGAAATGGGTACTAAGTTAGCGAACGCTGGTGGGAAAAATTTATATGCGTTTTGGCACGATACTGTGACGCTGGGATTGAATCAGCAACTCGCTGAGCTGAAGGCTGATGTTTTGGTCAATCTGGCGTCCGATGAATACTTCAAGGTAGTCAAGCCGAAAGTACTGGCTGCGAAGATCGTCGCCCCGGTGTTTGAGGATTGGAAGAATGGTAAATACAAGATTATTTCGTTTTATGCCAAGCGCGCACGCGGCTTGATGGCACGTTATGCGACCGTCAATAAAGTCACCGACCCTGAACAGTTGAAAGATTTTAATGTTGAGGGTTATCAGTTTTATGCGAAAGATTCAGATTCCAGCCGTTGGATATTTCGACGACGTCTGATTGATTGAGGCTATTTCAAAAAAATATCAATTTTCTGATGCTTAACAATGGATTTATTCCAGAGAATTTAAGTATTTATCTTAAGTAAGTCCGCATAATCGTTTATACGTCATTACATCCGTGTAGCCGTACCGTAGTACTGTCTGCGTAGGGGGGCTTATCTAAATAATTACGCGGTCTTACTTAGCTCAAGTTATATTCAAAATTTAGTCAATATCTTAATAAGTGTTCCATCGTTCCTTCTGCAAATGAGAAAGTCAAGTTGATGTATATCTGCTTGAATTAATCGTATTGACTTTCTTCCTCTATCTCTTCCCTCCTGCCTTTCCCTACCCGAGTCGTTCCTTAAGTAAGTCCGCATAATCGTTTATACGTCGTTGCTCCTTCTGGCCGTACAGTCGTACTGTCTGCGTCGGGGTGCCTAGTCTAAACAATTATGCGGACTTACTTATCAATATTAGCTATTTCGGCTATCTACTCCCTCCTTCGGCGCATTTTCTGATGAGTTTGAAGAGTGGCGATTTTTATTTTTAGAAAATAATTACATCAGAATTCATTCTGAAGATCGTTTTAAACTCATGAAAATATGTAGAAATTACTTGCCGTTGGCAGATGATTTTTTCGTTGTCTTTGATGAATAAATTACGAATATTTCAATGAGTATTATTAGGTTATTTAAAGGGAAATTCTTATTAATAAATGGCATTTATCTGCATTGAAATAAGAATTTTCTCGTATCTTTGAGAAGCCAACATTTTTATACTTTCACCTTTCTTACCTATGGTGGTTTTTATGGTTTGTCTTTATGTCGCCATAAAAAAATTTCTTGTGCCATTTTTAAATAGAGCGGTCTCGTACTAGAACTGTCGCACTGGGTAATTCAGTGACGTCAACAGTTTTAAAAAAATGTTGGGTGCTGATTTCTACGCGTTCTGAATGCCGCTTTAAAAAATTAATATTATCCCGCTTTTAATTTCGTCTTACTTCTGTATGCATAACGCGCTACTTATTTATTGGCTTAGGCATAGTTGTTTGATGTGACTTTAGGTTATGCACAGAGCGGATTTTCAGTAACAAAAATAAGGATTATTGATATGAAATTTGACTTAAAAAATCTGGTAGTTCGTACTGTACGTACGCTTTATTTGCCCCTGTTAATACTCGGCGGGACATCGGTTGCGCACGCGCAGCTGAGTGTTGGTAGCGATGCTATCAAGGCATCAAAGAGCGCACAGCAACCAATACAAGTTCATCTGACCGTACACAAAGTGCATTACGTCAATGGAAAAGAAATATTAAGTGCGGCGGTTGAAGCCGAACCCGGCGAGACCCTCGAATATCGCGCGGTGTATAGCAACACCGGCAGCGTTGCTTTAAGTGGGGTATTGGCAACATTGCCTATATCTCCAGGTGCAGTGTATATCGCACAAAGCGCCAAGCCGACTAAGGTGATGGCGCATACCAAAGACGGCGATGCATTTGCCGCAGTCCCTCTACAACAACAGATTGTTGCAGCAGATGGCAGTAGCAAAAACGTCGATGTTCCTTACGCCGATTACCGTGGTTTGCAATGGGATCTTGGTAGTTTGAAAGCCGGTGAAAAGAAAACGGTCGTTGCACGCGTAAGCATAGGTGCAGTCATTACCGCACCATAATTAATATTGTCCGTAGTAATAAATTTTATTTATATCTTTAATTAGGAGTGCATAAAAGATGTTTCCACCCCCTTATTTGACAGCGGCTTCTAGCCGAAACGACACTCGGGGCATTTCACCCCTCCTGCTGTTTTATTGTGTTTTTTTGTTCTGCGCGATGCTATTTTCATCAGCTGTGCATGCGGCCCTGCCACCACTGGGTGGTACTTCGATTGGCACGCAGGCATCTGCTACTTATTCAGTTGCGTCCGGACATGAGGTAAAAGTCTTATCAAATCCGGTTCAAACGTTCATTAAGAAAGTATATGGTTTGAGTCTGGAAGGATCGCAATATGCTGAGGGTAAGCAAGAATTACTGACTTCCGTGGTCAATACTGGTAATACCAAGATCACCAGGCTAGAACTTAAACTCGTCTCATTAATCGATGGAAAAACCTATAAAGTTGATGGTAAGCCTGTGTCAGTTGGAAAAAGTTTCGCATTCTCTGCGTCGACTATCGAAGCGGGTGCAATGTTCAGTTTTAAATCTGTCATTGACGCCGAAAAAGATGCGAAAGCGACGATCAAAGTTATTGGTTATGACGCGGATAATGCAGAAGTCGCTCATGCTGATTTGGAGCAAACATCGCGTTTCACTAATGACTTGGCATTCCATGTAACGCCACAAACATCCAGTATTAATTTACTGCGCAAGGATGAGAAGGAAGTTACTTTTGATTTGGGTTTGACGGCGCGAGATGCTCTTAAACAGAAACGTACAATGGCGTTTGAGATTGCATTAAACGACAAAGACGCTAAAGGCCTTGAGTTTCTACCAACTGACTACGAACTGACAATTCAAGATGGTGGTGGCTCTAAAGTCACCAGCTTTAAATTGAACGATGTAAAACCCTGGTCTGAAAGCGGAGAGACGCTTAATGCCAAGCTCATGCTTGTTAATAATACTTCCCTACGCTTGGTTATTGAGTTGAACGAAGTTGGCAATAGACGGGCGATGCTGAACTTTAAAGTCGCCGCAAAAAGCGATGCTGCCTTCGGCGTAAATAGATTCAACGCACGTTATGGCGAGGCTGTATGGGATTCTGGTGCTTTTGTTAATCAGAGCCGTGTCTCGCTGTCTGCTCCGGTGCAAGCCACTGTTATAAATCCTGATGCCGCCCTGCGTGCTGTCACTATGACGCATCAGGCGGATGCTCTCACGACCATTACTGCCGTTGCCGGACAAATTATCAACTTCCGCGCACTGGTTAAAAACACGGGCGGTTTGCCCGATACCATGATCCTTGGTCAAACGACCGATGCTGCATTCCCGGCCGGCACTATATTTACCTGGGATGACTCCAGAGTAACAACCAGCCTGACAGGGCAACACGAACTGGCATTGGATAGTCAAGAAGAGCTTTTAGTTACATTCTCTATCAAATTACCGCCGAGTGCCCCAACTCCTCCCACTGCGTTACGTGCGGATGTTCCAGATGTGAACCTCAAGGTTAGTCTGCATGCGCAACCAAAAGGCACGGAAAAGGTTGAACAAAAAACACTGGAATATAAGGTTGTACTGGGTAAGCGTAGCGTAGCGTTGAGTAGTGAGGGTGACAAGCTTGATCATCTGGTTGAGCCAGACAATGAGGCCACCATCCTCAAATTGACACTGAAAAATAATACGACTACCACTAGTGCGACATCACACGATTTGTACACGCTAGAGGCTAAGTCTGAAAAGGGGCTGGTTCTAAATGTGTATGCAATCGACGGAGCACAGTGCGGTGTTGTTCCAGATGTAGCGAGTGCAATCTTGGAGGGTACTAAGCTTCCAGCGGGTGGCTCGACAGATATCTGTGTAGCGGTGGTCGGAAAAAATGGTGGTTTGGGTGATCTGAACAGCAGTGCATTCACAGTGACTGCTACACCGAAACTAGTTAGTGCAACTCCCGCTGTCTTAACTCTCAACTTATACGCCGGAAAAATCGATACTAAGCCTGGAGAACTTGAGAAGAAAATCGCCCGCGGATCTTCCATTTCCTACGTCTATGAAATTGAAAATACCGGTGACGCCACACTGACGATTTTGAAAGCGGATGTCGTTCCAGAGAATAACCAGGGATGGCCTACAAAAATAGCACTGTTTGAAGGCGCGACCGATACTAAAGCAGACATTGACACGTTGGTAATGCAGCCGAAAGCGAAAGGCCGGATACAACTAACGGTTACTGTTCCCGTCACTACCAATCCTGGTGCGTACGCGGAAACTATCATGTCAGCCAAGGGGACGTATGCACATTCAAGCACCTTACGTACATTATTCTCAGGCCTTAAGTACACGACTCACGTGCAAACTGAAGGTGGGGCGCTGGTTAAGCAACAGGCTCTTGACCTGGAATGTAGCAAAACTCTGCCATCAACCTACGGTCAGGCAGCAATCGATGCTACGCCAGATCAGTGCGTTTGGTATCAAGTTCAATTTACCAATACAGGTACTGCTGCAATTGACAAGGTCACGATTGTCGACAGCGTATCAACCCACGCGAAATTGGTTGACGGCACCCAAACGCTGAAGTCGGAAGGGAAAAGTGTTGGAGAAATCAGCGTAGCTAACCGCGTCATCAATGCCGTGTTCAATAGTGCTGAGATCAAGCCAAACGGTACGCTTACTCTCGAGTATCAGATAAAGATCAAGAAGTAAGTATCACCGACATTGTGTCAACCTGTTCGAGTATGACGACCGCTTAACAATGAATGGCGTATGAAATATCACTTGTACGCCCGTTCAACCTAAGCAAATTTCGGTTTCGTATTGTTCTTCATCGCTGAAGCTTTAATCAGTGGCTGAGGTTACAGCTACTTAACTGATTCATAGAAGAAAAATTCAAAATCAGCTACTTAGTAGCTGATTTTGTGCAGATTCTCAGGAAACTGACGGCCATCTTCTGCGAGCGTTTTTTTGCAAACGTCATCGGTTCATTAGTACTCGCCCCTAAGAATTACGTGATTTAAGTCGCTGACTTAAATGTCGCGGGCTTAAATTTAATGAGTAAAAATTATGCGCACATCACTGCAATGGCTTCGTTTTATACGAGGTATGAGTTTGTTATTTCTCCTGTCAATCGCGTTGCAGGCCTACGCGCTTGCACCACTGGCTGGAACAATAATTAAGACAGAAGCCAAGGCGGCTTTTCAGTATGTTTCTGGAGTGACGGGCGATAGCGTTTCGAAACCTGTTCAGATAACTATTTTGCCGCTTGAGCATGCGATGTTCGACGCTGCTAAATCTGTGCAGGCATTACCAGGTCAGCGGGTTGTGATTCTGATGCAATTGCGCAATCTTGGTAACGTGATGTCGCACTACCAGTTTTCACTTAACAGCGCGGGTGCCTTTCAAATAGCGGATCCAAAGCTGTATCTCGACGTCAGGCAAAACGGGGCGTTCGATCCAGATTCGCCATTAATAGCAGCCTTGAGCGCCAATGCCGATCCTTCCCATGCAGGAACCCCATTAGCCCTCGCCGCTGGTCAGCACGCGACCCTGTTGCTGGTCGGTCGCATGCCGGCAGACGCCAGCGGTCGTATAACGCTGGAACTCAATACAGTGACGCAATTGCAAGCTGTACGTGCAAGCGCGCAGTTGACGCTTAACATCACCGATGGCGCGTTGGTGACTGTGCAACAGCAAGTTTCTTCGTTGTGGCCTGAACCCGGCGCAACGGTTGATTTCAGCGTAATCGCACGTAATCATGGCGATCGTGAGGCCGCAGGTACGAATGAGGTCAATGCTGAAAAAATCCATATTGATGGACAACTTAAAACGGTATTTTTGTTACGGCATATGGTGCCAACGGGCGCGTTTTATGTGCCAGGTACGTTGCGTCATAACGCTGCTAAAGGATTAAGTCTGTATCGGTTGGCTAGCGATCCATCCGGTCACTATCGCCAACTATCAACAACCCCACCGAAAGCAGATGATGCTGCGTCGGCCATTGAGTTGGCTGTAGCCCTTGATCAATTGGCGATGGATGCTACGCTACAGGCCAATTTCAGTATGCGTTTAGCGACTGATGCCGAGGCGATCATTGATGCCGTGGTTGAAGCTTATTTCAACCAAGGAAGCGTACGCAGTAACCAGATTAGCTTGCAGCCCGGTGCTGCCAAGACACCTGATGTAGTGCCGCTGGCAAAGGTTGTCGACATAGCAGTCGGCGAGATAGCAACGTATTCTTTTAGTGCACGCAATATAGGTGGAAAAGCGACCGATCCGGCGCAAGTGATGGTGATCCGACCTACGCTACCGGTAGGACTAAGTATCGTCAACGCCACTGCGGGCGCAGCTTGGGAATGTGACGTTAGCAGCACACCTCTGCAGTGCAGCACTAATCAAATACTTGAGTCCGGTAACGCGAGCACCGCGCTGACGCTGACCGTGCGGGCCGAACAAAATGCGCTGCCAGAAGGCGCTCTTGAAACGATATTAGAAGGCACGGTTACTGTCGAAGGTGGTGGTGAACCAATCCAGAATACAGGCAATAATCGGTTGACGTATGTTAGTCACGTCGGCGTTGGCGCGACGCTGAGCGGTCGGGTCTGGCGCGATACTGCGCAAAATGGCCGCTACGATGCTGGCGATCAATTGCTTTCCGGCTGGAAGGTTGAACTGCGTGCGGCGAACCTTGCCGGAGAGCCTGGCACCGTCATCAAAACGGTTAACACCGACGCTCAAGGTGCGTATCAGCTCACCGCCATCCCACCGGGCGGACCTTATCGCCTACGTTTTTTGTCGCCGCAAGGGATTTTGACAGGTACGCCGATGGATGGTGAAGATGGACAGCCGCAAGCCCAGGCGCAGCGTGACTTCAATAGCGGCGAGATGGAATATATGCACATCACTGCCGGTCGCACTTACACCGGGCAAAGTCTGGCGGTGTCGCCCAGCGGACGTGTCTATGACGCTACCACCCGTATGCCAGTGGATAAAGCCACGGTGCGCATGTCAACCGATCAAACGGCTTTTGATCCGGCCAAACATTTGATTGGTATCGATCACACCGGTGAGACCATGACTGATGAAGATGGATTTTTCTACTTTGCGCTGACGCCGCGGGCACCGGGCGGGGAATACCGTTTCGCGGTGAGTGCAGCCGGCTATAGTGAGGGGTTTTCCAAGCAATTGCCGCCGCAAGAGGCTCCGATACAGTTGCGTGCTACGAGCGCCGCAGTGCCGGGAGTGTTCAAGGCCTCACCTGGTTTTAACTTGCCTGCTGTCGGTGAGGTTGTCCGTTATTACAGTGCAATGCAACGTGATGTCGGCGCACCGCGGTTGGTCAACAATCTGCTTGCTATCGATTTAATACCGGACGCTACAAGTGGGCTGATGCTGCGTAAAAGTGCAGACCGTCCCGAGGTCGAATTGATCGATTTCGTTAATTACAAACTCGAACTCACTTATAAGGGGGCGAGGTCGCTAGACGGTTTCGAAATTCTCGATAACCTGCCTGTGGGCTTTGCGTATGTCGATGGTTCAGCGCGTATGCGCCTTAGCGGATCCGGGCAAACGTCGATCCAACCCGAAGTGCACCAAGGGCGTTTACGCTTTACTTCACCGCAGACCCAATGGACGGCCGATACGGCGATAGAGATCAGCTACCGTGCCCGAGTCGGCGCGGGTGCAAGTGAAGGCATGTTGGCGGTCAGTCGGGCGAAAGCCAGCAGCACCAATCTGGTGTCGAATGAGGCAATGGTCAGTCTGCGCGTGGTTGGTGGCGTCTTTACCAGCGATGCTTATATTCTTGGTCAAGTAGTTTTAGCGTGTAATGACAGCAACGCTAAAAAAGAACCGCAAGGTGTGCCTAATGTACGTTTGTATTTGGAAGACGGCAGTTTTGTCGATACCGATGAAGATGGAAAATACAGTTTTTATGGTGTCAAACCGCTTACCCATGTGATCAAACTTGATCCGACCACACTGCCGCCCGGTAGCGCGCCTATCCTTCTGGTGAATCGGCAAGCTGGTAACGCTGGCAGCCAGTTTGTCGATCTGCGTAATGGTGAGCTGGGACGCGCTGATTTTTCGCTGACGTGCAACGCCGCGATTGAGGCAGATGTACAAATGCGCCGTGAGCAAGCACAACAACGCGTACCCGAAATCCAGACAGCGTTGCAACGTCAGTTTGATGTGCGCGGGGTCGAAACTAACGTGGTCGATGTCAAAGGACGCACTGCGAGCGGTTTACTCAACGCGGTCGCAACTAATACGGTTAATGCAACCAATACGGTGCAGCCGAAGCAGTTAGCGCAATCCGCCGTGATTGCTGTAGTTGCTGACATTGCCGTTGTAGAAACCTCAGCGGAGGCCGCGCAAGCAACATTAGCAGCGGCAGATTTTGATCAGTTATTGCAGAGCGCCGATCCGGCCTTAGACTTCATCGATTTGCAAGAAGGTCAGCAACAACCAAGACGTCAGGTTAACGTCCGCGTCAAAGGGCCAATAGGGTCTGATCTGCGGCTTGATGTCAATGGCTTACTGATCAATATGGATCGTATAGGCACGCGTAGCGAAGTCGTATCGCGTCAGATTGCTGCGGTGGAGTATGTCGGTGTAGCCCTTCAGGCCGGTCTTAACACGCTTACCATCAGAGCTGGCGCGCAGACCAAAACCATTACCGTTATTGCCCCTGGTGATCTTGCACATGTAGTTATTACAGCAGCAGAACAGGCCATCGCCGATGGTAAAACACCGATCGGGGTGAAAGTGACAACGACTGACAGCGCTGGCCTGCCGATTACCGCACCGCATCTGGTCACCTTGACCACTACGGCGGGTCGCTGGGATGTGCTCGACAGCACACCCGACCAAGCTGGCGTTCAGGTTGTCATCGAAGGCGGTAGCGCAGTATTCCAATTGTTGCCACCGAGCGTGCCGGGCGACGCGATTGTGCAAGTTGTCAGCGGCCCGGTTTCTGCCCGGCATACCGTGCGCTTGAGTGCCGAAATGCGGCCGATGATCGCCGCCGGCATAGTTGAAGGTGTCATTAGCTTGCGTAATGGTCAGATCGAAACTGCTGGTTCTCACGATGGTTTTGAGCGTGAACTCAGCCGTATGGGCCGTGACTGGGATGGCGGTAAAACGCAAGCCGGTGCACGCGCTGCTTTTTTCCTCAAAGGCAAGGTCAAAGGCGAATATCTGCTGACGACCGCTTACGATAGTGAAAAAGAAGTCAAAGACAGATTGTTTCGGGATATCCAGCCTGATCGCTACTATCCAGTCTACGGCGACTCCGGTCAGCGCGGCTTTGATGCGCAGTCAACCAGCCGTCTTTACTTGCGCGTGGACAAGGAAAATAGTTATCTGGTGTATGGCGATTTCTTGACACAGGACGTCAATTCGGTGCGCCAATTAACCCGCTATCAGCGTGGCGTCACAGGACTGAAACACCACTATCAAAGTGCCGATGGTACGATCAACGCCAATGTATTCGCCAGCCGCGACAGTCTGGTGCAGCAGGTCAAGGAAATTGCCGCCGACGGTACGCGTGGACCGTTCGCCATGTTTGGCGCTGATTTCGTCGAAAACAGCGAGCGTATAGAAATCATTACCTACGATCGTAACCAACCCGGGATCGTGCTGACCACGCGCATGCAGGCGCGCCTTGCCGACTATGACATTGAGCCCTTGAGCGGTACTTTGCTCATGAAAGTGCTAGTACCGAGCCTCGATTCCAACGGCAATCGCAACTATATTCGCGTGACTTACGAATCGAATGGCAATGGCGCTAAGTTCTGGCTGTATGGCGGCGACGTCGAAGTCAAGGTCGCCAACGGAGTTACTGTTGGTGCCATCGCAGTCGAAGATCGCAATCCAGCACAGGTACGAACCTTGCGCGGAGCAACCTTGCAAACTGAAATCGCACCCGGAACAACGTTGGCCGCCGAACTGGCACAAACCGAAACCGCGAATGTGCACGGACAAGGCGCGCGAATCGAACTCCAGCATCAATCGGCCGATGTTAAAGCTCGCTTGCAAGCGGTGCATACCGATGCCGGATTCGACAACCTCAACGCCGCAGTGCCTGCAGGTAAGACCGATATTCGAGCTCAAGTCGATTATCGTCTGACTGAGCGCGATACGTTGAAAGCCGAATTGGTGAAGTCGCGTACAAGCGCGGGACAAAATACAAGTCTGGGCTCAGGTATCGGTGCCAGTTCAGGAATCAGTTCAAGTATTGGTTCTTCTTCAAGTTTAGGTAGCGGTATCTCCAACTCCGTCAGTACTGAACTAAAAGGATTGTTAGTCAGCGCAGAGCATGTTTTTGAAGGTGGTGTGCGCGCTGAAATCGGCAGTCGTATCGTCCGAGGACAAGCCACCAGCGCCGCAGTGGCAAACGATCTTAACTTGAACACGATGCGCGGCAAACTTACTACACCAGTACCAGGCTTCGCCAGCGCCAGTGTCTACACTGAATACGAACGTGATCTGCGCCATGCCGATCAACGCATGCTCGCTTTCGGCGGCAATTATCAATACAACGCCAGCACGCGCTTCTATGCTCGACACGAAGCGGTGTCGAGCTTGGGTAATCTGTATGAGTTGGGTGACCAAAAGCAGGGCAGCCAATACCGCAGCTTCGCAGGGGTGGAAACCGAATACATGAAAGACGCCAGCTTCTTCAGCGAGTACCGTCTCGGTAGTGCTATGGATGGCCGCGATGCGCAAGCTGCGATTGGTTTGCGCAACGGCTGGAGTCTGGCAGAAGGATTGCGCTTAAATACGAGTTATGAACGGACTCGGGGACTTTCCAATAATGGTACTAGCGCCAGTAGCAATGCTGATGCCACCGCAGTGACCGGTCAGATCGATTATCTGGCTAGTCCACGCTGGAAAGGCAGCGCCGGTATGGAAGTACGTCAAAGCGAGCGTGAGCGCGGCACGCTCAACACGCTAGGTATTGCCTTTAAGCTCGACCACGATTGGACTTTTTTAGGAAAAAACACGTTGTATCAAACCACCGGACGCGATGCTACGACAGGTGACGGTATGCGGATGCGTCAGCGCGTCGGCTTCGCCTACCGGCAGACCGACCACAACGCCATCAATGCGCTCGGCTATTACGAACACAGGTTGGAAAGCGGCAGCTTAACCTTGCTACCGGATGCACGACGTCAGGTCCATTTGCTGTCGACCCATGCCAGCGTAAAACCAAGCCGACCACTCACTCTCTCCGGCAGGTATGCCTACAAACATGTCAGTGAAGGTGGCGTGATCGACAGCCAATTACAGGGGCATTTGTTCTCTGGTCGGGTCAGCCACGATTTAACGCAAAAATGGGATACCAGTCTTGCCGCGTCCTTGTTTGCCGACAATGCAGGTCAACGCCGATATGCCTTGGGAGGCGAAGTCGGATATCAGATGCGCAATGATTTGTGGATATCCGGTGGGTATAACTTCTTTGGCTTCACCGACCGTGATTTTAGGGATATTGCTCAAACTACACAGGGTGTGTATCTGCGCCTCAGATACAAATTCGATGAGAACAGTTTCTAGTCTTGCAGTGATTTCTTAATAAGGTTGCAATATGTTGTTGATACGATTTCTATTGTTTTTTGTGTTGAGGATGCATGATTTTCTTTGCTCTAACTGGTCAGCATTGCCTACTAGGCCCGCAAACTTGTCTGATCGTCACGTGAAAAAACTGACGAGGGAGTCGCTAGCCGTTCGTGCCAAATATAATTTGTGTTGTTGGGTGTTGGTGGGCTTTGGAATGTTGATGCCATTGTTTGCGAATGCTATAAAGGTTCAATGGCACTCGACCGTCCCTGACTATGTAAATATGGGAGATTCGATATCGATACAGTTGAAGTATTCAGATAGAAGCTTTGATGCATGGCTCGTTGATTGTGAAATTTATTGGGAGGACCATAATGGTCAAAATGCTATCTATCTTTGGAAAAATAACTGGAATATTGGCGAAGGTGCGCGAAGCTGCGAACTTAAAAACGACTATGTCCCTATCCAGGGCAGTGTTACGTTTGCGGTAGAAAACAATGTATCCCATATAGCCCCTGGAAAAAAATTCAGAATAGTGGGTTACGTCAATCCGAATATGAGTGCAAAAAGTTATGTGTGGAAGGATGTTGAAGTTCGCCCCCTCATTGGCAGCTTCACCTCCGCCACACCGGATAGCAGTGTAAAGGGAAAAGTGACAATTAGCGGTGTCACTAAAGGCAACGGCGCAAACAGCATGAAGATATGGAGTTTTAAGGACAGCAAGTACGTTAAATCCACCGTTTCGGGCGATACCATCATATTGGAAGATCTGACGCCGGGTGAGCATAAATTAGGAGCTTATGTCTTTTACAACGACCTTCATGAAACACCGGCTAACAAAGAGCAAACCGTACATGTACTCGGTGGTACGTTCAATACGGCTACGGTCGAAGGCAATAAGGTACGCATAACCGGCAATATTGCAGGTGGTGCCACTGAGGTCCGCATATACAAAAGCACTAATTGGAACGACCCCGTTAAGTCGCTAACAAATATCACCAGTAATTTTGATTTCACTATTGATGATTTGTCGCCGGGAGCACATACCCTTTATGCCTATGCTTATCGCGGGGAACAGTTTCTTAATATTGGTAATAAAACGGTTACATTGGTGCGGCCAACGCCAGATACCCCGACCTGGATCAGTCCGAGCAGTGGTCCACAACAGCCAACTAGCGCCAATCCCTTAAAAATCAGCGGACGGACCGTTGTCGGCGTTACTAATGTCAACGTACAGACACGAGTTTCGGGTGCCGCCAATTGGTCTGGCATTAGCTACAAAACTGTCTCAGTTGGCTCTGATGGTCTTTTTAGTAACATCGAGGTTACTGACAGCAAGACATGGGAAAAAGGCAAAAGTTACGAAGTGCGATTCCAAGTTACGCGGGATGGTCGGTCATCTGAATGGTCGGCTGGACGCCAGTTTAACGTGCCATATGTACTCGGTGGTCAATTCGTTACAGCATCCGTCCAAGGCACTAATGTACGTATAACCGGTAATGTTCAAGGCGACGCCAATGAGATTCGTATATACAAAAGCACTGACTGGAACAATCCTGCCAAGACGGTACAGAACCTCACTAGTAATTTTGATTTCACTATTGATGATTTGTCGCCGGGAACACATACCCTCAATGCCTATGCTTATCGCGGGACGCAGTTCCTTGGTCTTGGTAATAAAACGGTCACATTGGTACGCCCAGCGCCTGGTACGCCGAGCTGGATCAGTCCGGCTGCCGGCAGTTGGCAAAAGCCATCTGCCAGCGCGCCCCTAACCTTTAATGGTCGGAGTATCGAAGGCGTCAATAAGGTCGAAGTACGGACCAAAGTGAGCGGCGAGGACAATTGGACAGCCACGGAGAGTCACTCTGTGCCAGTTGGTGCTGATCAAATGGTGAAGGACATCCCGATTGCGGCCAGTAAGAGCTGGGAAAACGGCAAGATTTACACCGTCGAATTCCGTGTTGAGCGCGATGCTCAGCAGTCTGGATGGGCGAGCCGTGACTTTAAAATTGATACAACGCCACCAAGCATTGTGTGGGCCACAGGGACAGACCCGATGGTCGGCCACGCTAGTCCGGGCAAACCATTTACGGTCAAAGTGGACGTCAGCGATGCGCTCAGCCGTGTCGATCCGGCGACAGTTAAATTGCGCTGGAAAACAGGCGCAGGCAATTGGTCGAGCGATGAGTTGATGATCAATGGGACCGGGGACCGCTATACGGCCCACATCGCTATACCGGCAATCACCAAAAATGGGGAACAGCTCACGCTACAGGTCAAAGCCACCGATAACGTTGGCAATGTGCTTGGCTACGCAGACAATCGCCAACACACCGTAACCGTGAGCAAGCCCGTCGTGAGCCTGAGTAAACCAGTATCGAACAGTTGGCACAACGGTCAAAAAATCAACGTCAGCGGAGTGATCAACGCTGCCGCTGAAATCGCATCGGTGAGCATCGGCCAGCGTCTAGGCGCTACGGGTGAGTATGGTTCCTGGCACTACCTTTGCAGCAACAAGGAAGCTTGCCGGGCAGCGAACAATACTTACCGCTTCGATGGCGTTGAATATAACCAACCGCTTTTGAAAAAAGACGTCGAAATTGTTGTGTTGGCCAAGGATGTACACGGCGTCGAAACGTATTCCACTGCGAATGGTCAGGCCAACGGCGTCGGGCTGCCTTTGCGTTACGACGGCAAAGCGCCAGAGATAACACTCGCCAGCGCCAAATGGCAGGCCGATGGCAGTCTCACAGTCAGTGGCACGGTCAGCGACGATGCCTCGGGACTGGGCACAGACGGTAAAGGTAAAGGTGCGATTGTATTGCGCTGGCAAGCGGAAAGCGATGGTCAGCGCACGGTTGATGCCAATGGCACGGGTGTCGGCGGTGCGGTAAGTTTTTCGCATACATTTGCAGCAGGTGTATTCCCGACTGCTAATGGTGCAACCTTTTCGGTGACCGCCAGCGATCAGGCTGGTAACACGAGTGCGGCAACAGAAGTAGCGGTTATTTCACCGATACCGAAATTAACCCTGAGCGTAAAGCAGTTGCAAACACCGCGCCACGCATGGTTTGTCAATGAAACGGTGGTCTATCGGTTGACGCTGGAGGTGGCCGCAGATTCTGCCTGTGCGTTGAATAGTCATTTGAGTTACGCACTTCCAGACCAGTTACAAAGACAGGTCAATACAGTGCTTACGCTTAACGTTAACCCAGCCACTGTTGTGGCGACGCTTGAGCCGACATGGACCGGTGGGCTCGGTCGTAAAAATCTGCTGGCTGCCGGGATCAATCTCTGTGCAGGCCAATCACTGACCGTTGACATACCGCTGGTCATCGCGACCAACGCTAGCGGACAGACGGCCATCAGCCGAATCGACGCTACAGCAGACGGTTTAACTGGACCAATTGCATTGGTACAAATAGCCAGTTTTACAGTCATGCCAGAGCAGGGCGCGCTGCGATTTGAAAAAAAGGTTGATAAGGACAGCGCCGCACCGGGTGAGGATCTGACCTACACTATCATCTTTAACAATATTTCAGAACAACATTTGAGCATGCGCGAAATAGCCGATAGCGTTGCGAGACATACACGTTTGCAGGGGATGCCTGAATGTGGTGAGATGCCGACAGGATTAAACTGTAAGCCTTTGACGCCCACTGCGGGAGCGCTAATATGGGAGTTTAGCGGTCAACTTGCCCCTGGAGAATTTGGCCAGGTTTTGTACAGAGTGCGAATTCAATAAGCTGGTAGCTTTCAGTAATGATTAATCTACTAGCATTAAGTGCACTAATGGATATGTATTTATTATCTATTAGTTGATTTGACGATAGATAATAATTGCTGCATTGGTGTGGTTTGACCTTTTTAGTTCTGACGCGTTAGAATGCTGGGTTATTAAAAAACTAGGTTTTACCTATGATGCGCCGTAATCTCGTAGCTGGTAATTGGAAAATGAACGGTAGCTTCCCTGCCAATGCCGCATTATTGGCAGAGATTAAGGCAGGCCTTGGGAAGGTCAGCTGCGATATCGCTGTTTGTGTTCCGTCGCTGTATCTCGCCCAATGCCAATCTGCGCTTGCGGGGACCGCGTTGATGTTAGGGGCGCAAGACGTATCGGCACATACTTCCGGTGCATACACAGGAGAAGTTGCCGCATCCATGTTGCTTGAATTCGATTGTAAATATGTCATTGTTGGCCATTCTGAGCGACGTGCGTATCATGGTGAATCTAGTGAGTTGGTGGCGCAAAAAACGCTGAGCGCTCTACAATCAGGACTGACGCCTATAGTCTGCGTTGGTGAGACGTTGGCGCAACGTGAGGCGGGGAAAACCAATGCAGTGGTTGGCGGTCAGCTAGATGCTGTATTGGCGTTGTTAGATGCTTCCTTGATCAGGAAAATAGTTATCGCTTACGAACCCATATGGGCGATTGGTACAGGGATGACGGCAACGCCGCAGATAGCGCAAGACGTGCATGCAGTTTTGCGCAGCAGAGTGGCCTTTGTAGACGGTGAATCTGCATCGGTTATAAAGATTTTGTATGGCGGTAGCATGAAGCCAGATAACGCAGCTGAATTATTGGCAATGCCAGATATTGATGGTGGCCTGATCGGTGGTGCTTCGCTGAAGGCAGTTGATTTTCTTTCCATTGCAGTAGCGGCCTGAATCACTGTGGTCCGGTTGTGCGTAGATTGCAGGTGGCAATTGAGATGAAAAACGATGTCACGGTATTAACAAGTTTTAAGAGTATTGACTCGTAAAAAAATAGAATTAACTATCCATTGGAAACTCACTAAATGAACTCAGTACTTACTATTATCGTTGTCGTTCAAGTCTTGTCGGCGTTGACGATCATTGGCCTTGTTTTGTTGCAGCACGGTAAGGGTGCTGACATGGGCGCGGCGTTTGGTTCGGGCGCTTCAGGCAGCTTATTCGGAGCAACTGGCTCATCTAATTTTTTGTCGAAATCTACGGGTCTGGCTGCGCTGATTTTTTTCTGCGCAACACTAGCTCTAGTGTATTTGGGTAGTCATCGCACTGCAGCAACTGGCGGTGTAATGGATAGTTTGCCGGCTGTAACTGCGCCTGCAGCCTCAATTCCGTCAACTTCGGTTCCTGCGGCAAGTGCATCAGCTGCTGCTAGTTCTGCTTCAAGCGCGGCTGCGGCGCCGATAAATTCGACTCCTGCAGGGCATGGCTCTGATCAGTCGAATCAAATCCCAAAATAAGTAGGTTTAGAGTGCAAATTGCTGGGTTTTAATCAAATTGTGCATTGAACAAAAATACTAAAACAGGTTAGAATACGGCCTCACGCCGACGTGGTGAAATTGGTAGACACGCTATCTTGAGGGGGTAGTGGCGAAAGCTGTGCGAGTTCGAGTCTCGCCGTCGGCACCAAGTTATAAAAGCCAGCAAAGTTATTTCGTATGCTGGCTTTTTATCGAGGAATTCAGAGGTTGATTGTGAAGGTGTCGTGTGTTGCGATTTTTGTTACGGGCTGCACGCGCTTACCATCTGATCACTTTTTAAAACGTGCAAACTATTGGCGAAAATTGTGAACCTCGAAAATTATTTCCCCGTCCTGTTGTTTATTCTGATTGGTATTGCGGTTGGTGTTATGCCGCAATTGCTCGGTCGTATCCTTGGGCCACATCGGCCCGATGCTCAAAAAAATTCTCCGTACGAATGTGGCTTTGAAGCATTCGAAGACGCGCGCATGAAATTTGATGTGCGGTATTACCTTGTCGCCATTTTGTTCATTTTGTTCGATCTGGAAACTGCCTTTTTCTTCCCTTGGGGTGTTGCAATGCGGGACCTCGGCTGGGCTGGCTTCATCACGATGATGGTATTCATCGCTGAATTTGTTGTCGGCTTCTGGTACATATGGAAGAAGGGCGCGTTGGATTGGGAGTAAGTCATGTCAATTGAAGGTGTATTGAATGAAGGGTTTGTCACTACAACAGCTGACAAACTAATCAACTGGACCCGTACCGGCTCTTTATGGCCAATGACGTTCGGTCTGGCTTGTTGCGCGGTTGAAATGATGCACGCAGGTGCCTCACGTTATGATATGGACCGCTTTGGTGTGATTTTTCGCCCCTCGCCACGTCAGTCGGATGTGATGATTGTTGCTGGTACGCTATGCAATAAAATGGCGCCCGCATTACGTAAAGTGTACGACCAGATGCCGGAGCCGCGTTGGGTAATTTCAATGGGTTCGTGCGCGAATGGCGGCGGCTATTACCACTATTCGTACTCTGTGGTACGCGGTTGTGATCGGATTGTGCCAGTTGATATTTATGTCCCTGGTTGTCCTCCTACCGCTGAGGCGCTTCTGTACGGCATTATTCAATTGCAAAATAAGATTCGCCGTACAAATACGATTGCGCGTTAAGAGAATAGAATGACGACGAAACTTGAAACCCTCGAAGCCGCCATACGCAATGTATTGCGCGATGATCTGCAAAGTCTGAATGTAGCCTTTGGAGAGGTAACTATCATAGTCAAGGCTGAGAATTATTTATCGGTCATGCGTGTGTTGCGCGATCATGTAGAAACGCGTTTTGAAGAGTTGATCGATTTGTGCGGTGTTGATTACTCAACTTATGGTGATGGAATTTGGGATGGTGCACGTTTTGCCGCTGTCTCGCATTTGCTCTCGATTGAGCATAATTGGCGATTGCGCGTACGTGTATTTGCGCCAGACGACGAGATGCCATTGTTGGCGTCGTTGACAAGTATCTGGTCTGCAGCTAACTGGTATGAGCGAGAAGCATTCGATTTCTTCGGTATTCTGTTTGAAGGGCATGACGATCTACGCCGCATCTTGACCGACTACGGCTTTATCGGTCATCCGTTCCGCAAAGATTTTCCTGTTTCCGGTTATGTCGAGATGCGCTATGACCCTGAACAAAAACGCGTTATTTATCAGCCTGTAACGATAGACCCGCGTGAAATCACGCCGCGTGTGATTCGTGAAGAAAATTACGGGATCAAATAATGGCAGAAATTAAGAATTACACACTAAACTTCGGGCCGCAACATCCTGCCGCGCATGGCGTTTTGCGTTTGGTATTGGAGTTGGATGGTGAAGTGATCCAGCGTGCAGATCCACACATCGGCTTGCTGCACCGTGGCACCGAGAAACTGGCAGAACAAAAAACTTATTTGCAATCGGTCCCTTATATGGATCGCCTCGACTATGTGTCGATGATGTGCAATGAGCATGGCTACGTGATGGCTATTGAGAGGTTGTTAGGGCTCGAAGTGCCTTTGCGTGCGCAATACATCCGCGTAATGTTCGATGAGATCACGCGTCTGCTCAATCACTTGATGTGGATCGGTGCACATGCGCTGGATGTTGGTGCGATGGCGGTCTTGTTGTATGCATTCCGAGAGCGCGAAGATTTGATGGATTGCTACGAAGCGGTGTCTGGCGCGCGTATGCATGCGGCTTACTACCGCCCCGGTGGTGTGTATCGCGATCTGCCAGATCAAATGCCACAGCACAAAGTGTCGATCGTTCGTAATGCAAAAGCGATAAAGGCCTTGAACGAAAATCGTCAGGGTTCGATGCTGGATTTCATTGAAGATTTTACCGTTCGATTTCCTACATACGTTGATGAGTATGAAACTCTGTTGACAGATAACCGTATTTGGAAACAGCGTTTGGTTGGTGTCGGTGTTGTTTCACCAGAGCGTGCAAAAGCGATGGGTTTTACCGGTCCAATGTTGCGCGGTTCAGGCATTGAATGGGATTTGCGTAAGAAGCAGCCATACGAAGTGTACGACTTGCTCGATTTTGATATTCCTGTAGGTAAAAATGGTGATTGCTATGACCGCTATCTGGTCCGTGTTGCAGAAATGCGTCAGTCAAATCGTATCATTAAACAATGCGTAGAGTGGTTGCGGAATAATGACGGTCCTGTGATGACAGACAATCATAAGGTCGCCCCATCGTCGCGTGTTGATATGAAGTCCAACATGGAAGAGCTGATTCATCACTTTAAGCTCTTTACCGAAGGGTTTCATGTCCCGCCAGGTGAAGCTTACGCAGCTGTAGAGCATCCAAAAGGTGAGTTCGGCGTGTACATTGTTTCGGATGGCGCGAACAAGCCATATCGTCTGAAAATTCGTGCGCCTGGTTTTCCACATTTGCAAGGGTTGAACGAGATGGCTAAAGGTCACATGATTGCCGATGCCGTTACTATCATTGGTACTCAGGATATTGTGTTTGGTGAGATTGACCGTTAATAACCTATTTAGGTGCTTCTTCAAAAACAATACTAACTAGCTAATTTCCGGTTGAGGAGCACAGCCGGAAAATATCCTGAGTATCACGAATATGATATCTGGTGGAGTAATTGGTCTTTAGAGATTTTTGAGCGAAAGCAATTCTTCGTGAATTTAGCGCGTTTACCGTGCTTACCGTGAATTTACCGATAACTAGCGCAGAACACAGCGTACGAATGGCCAACAATATGTTGTTAAGTCAAGAAACTTACAAAAAAATTGATCGCGAAGTAGCGAAATTTCCTACTGACCAAAAACAGTCGGCCGTGATGGGCGCATTGGCGATTGCTCAGGATGAAAAGGGCTGGCTATCGCCAGAAACTATGCAAGATGTCGCTGATTATCTCGACATGCCAGCAATCGCGGTGCAAGAGGTCGCGTCCTTTTACAACATGTACAACACCAAGCCAATCGGAAAACACAAGATTACGATTTGTACCAATTTGCCGTGCCAATTGTCTGGCGGCGAAAGAGCCGCGTCGCATCTGAAGCACAAGTTGGGAATTAATTACCGTGAAACGACTGAAGATGGTCAATTCACGTTGATGGAAGGCGAATGCATGGGCGCTTGTGGTGATGCTCCGGTGCTCTTGGTTAATAACAAGCGCATGTGTAGCTGGATGTCGAATGACAAGATTGATAGCTTGCTGGCGGAATTGAAAGAATTGAGCCCAACATGACTAGTCTTCACAATCGCCACATTAATCCTTTGATACTTGCAGATTTAAATGGCGACAATTGGCATTACGCAGATTACGTCAAACGTGGTGGTTATTCTGCATTAAAGAGGATTCTGAGCGAAGGCATTACGCCGGAGCAAATCATTGCAGAACTGAAAGCTGGCTCCCTACGTGGACGTGGTGGTGCTGGTTTTCCGACTGGATTGAAGTGGAGCTTTATGCCCCGTCAATTCCCTGGGCAAAAATATCTGGTTTGTAATACCGACGAAGGCGAGCCCGGCACGTTCAAAGATCGCGACATCATTCGCTACAATCCGCATGCATTGATTGAGGGTATGGCCATTGGTGCGTATGCGATGGGTATCACTGTCGGTTATAACTATATTCATGGCGAAATCTGGTCTGGCTATGCCCGTTTCGAAGAAGCTTTGGACGAAGCCCGAGCTGAGAATGCGCTCGGGGATAATATCTTCGGTAGCAGTTTCAACTTTCAATTGCATGCCTTCCACGGGTATGGCGCATATATCTGCGGTGAAGAAACTGCTTTGCTGGAGTCGCTTGAAGGTAAAAAAGGGCAGCCGCGCTTTAAACCACCATTCCCTGCCAGTTTCGGTTTGTACGGCAAGCCAACTACGATCAATAACACTGAGACTTTCGCAGCCGTTCCTTTCCTGTTGAACATGGGTGGCGAGGCTTATGCTGGTATAGGTAAGCCGAACAATGGTGGGACTAAAATTTTCTCAATATCAGGCGACGTCGAATTGCCAGGTAATTATGAAGTGCCACTAGGTACGCCATTTGCCAAGTTACTAGAGCTTGCGGGTGGGATGCGCGGCGGCAAGAAAATTAAAGCCGTTATTCCTGGCGGTTCTTCGGCGCCAGTTATTCGGGGCGACGTAATGATGGATACCGACTTGGATTACGATGCAATTGCTAAAGCAGGGTCGATGCTCGGTTCTGGTGCTGTGATTGTGATGGATGAAACACGTTGTATGGTCAAGGCATTGCAACGGTTATCGTATTTTTATTTCGAAGAATCCTGTGGTCAATGCACGCCATGCCGTGAAGGAACCGGCTGGTTGTATCGCTTGGTACATCGGATTGAATCAGGTGAAGGTCGCCCGGAAGATATTGAGCTATTAGATACAGTTGCTGGCAATATTATGGGCCGTACGATTTGTGCTCTCGGAGATGCTGCCGCGATGCCGGTGCGCGGATTCTTGAAGCATTTTCGCGAAGAATTCGAATATCACATTGAGCACAAGCACTGCTTAGTGCCGGCTTATGTTTAAGGACATCGCTACAATTCAATGAATATCCATTTGGCGAAATCATTTGTCTTTGTGGCGGCGTAACTCAGAATAGTAAGCAAAAATACTTAGGCAAGAAAAGCAAAAGTCATGGTCGAAATCGAAATAGACGGCAAAAAAGTAGAAGTCCAAGAGGGCAGCATGGTAATGGATGCTGCCAACAAAATTGGTACTTATATCCCCCATTTTTGCTATCACAAAAAACTATCCATCGCAGCTAACTGCCGCATGTGTCTTGTCGAGGTGGAAAAAGCGCCGAAGGCCTTGCCTGCCTGCGCCACGCCAGTTAGTGCTGGCATGATAGTGCGTACAGCCAGCGAAAAGGCAGTTACTGCACAAAAGAGTGTGATGGAATTCCTGCTGATTAACCATCCGCTTGATTGTCCTATTTGCGATCAAGGTGGCGAGTGTCAATTGCAAGATTTGGCAGTTGGCTACGGTAAATCTTCCTCGCGTTACGACGAAGATAAACGTGTGGTCACTCCAAAAGATGCCGGGCCATTGATCTCAATGCAGGAGATGAGCCGCTGTATTCAATGCACGCGCTGCGTTCGATTTGGTCAGGAAATTGCTGGTGTGATGGAATTCGGGATGGTTGGTCGTGGTGAGCATTCCGAAATTACGACTTTTGTCGGTAAGACGGTGAACTCCGAGCTTTCTGGCAATATGATTGATCTATGCCCGGTCGGTGCATTGACTTCCAAGCCTTTCCGTTATAGCGCACGTACTTGGGAATTGTCGCGTCGCAAGTCAGTCAGCCCACATGATGGCCTAGGCGCTAATCTGATTGTTCAGGTTAAGTCTGGCAAAGTGATGCGTGTACTGCCGCTGGAAAATAACGATGTTAACGAATGCTGGTTATCAGATAAAGATCGCTTTGCTTACGAAGGTTTAAATAGCGCCGAGCGCTTGACCAAGCCAATGTTGAAGCAAGATGGGAAATGGCAAGAAGTTGAATGGCAAACAGCGCTGGAATATGTCGCGCATGGATTGCGTAACGTCCGTCACGAACATGGAGCCGATGCGATTGCCGCGTTAGGTACGCCGTATTCAACGCTAGAAGAACTGTCGCTATTGCAAAAAGTAGTGCGTGGACTTGGATCTGAAAATATCGATTTCCGCACCCGTCAATCAGACTTTGCCTTAGATGGCAAGGTCACCCCTTGGCTCGGAATGTCAATCAATGAATTCGCCGAACTTGATCGTGCGTTCGTGATTGGTTCATTCCTGCGCAAAGATCACCCGTTGTTGTCTGCGCGACTGCGGTTGAGTGTCAAACGTGGTGCGAAGTTGAGTATCCTTCATGCTACTGACGACGATTTGTTAATGCCGGTTGCTAATAAGATGATTGCTTCACCATCCGCTTGGGCAGCTATGCTTGGTGAAGTTGTGGCCGCGGTTAGCCAGGCTAAAAATGTCGATGCACCTGTCGGTTTCGAAAATATAATTCCATCGATCAGCGCCAAGCAAATTGCGACTAGTTTGTTATCGGGAGCATCGAAAGCAGTGCTACTCGGTAATGCGGCTGCGCAACATCCACAAGCCTCGCAACTACATGTTGCGGCACAATGGATCGCAGAGCAGACTGGGGCCAAATTTGGGTACATGACTGAGGCTGGCAATACGGTCGGTGGTTATTTGGCTAAGGCAATTCCTGCCAGCGGTAAAGGTGCTAACGCGCAAAGTATGTTTGCGCAACCACGCAAGGTATATGTATTGCTGAATGCTGAGCCAGAGTTCGATAGCTTTAATCCACAAGTAGCGCGTGCCGCACTTGAACAGGCCGAAATGGTCGTAGTTTTATCCGCTTATAAGCACGGAGCAGATTATGCTGACGTGCTGCTACCTATCGCGCCATTTACAGAAACTTCCGGGACTTTTATCAATTGCGAAGGTCGTCCGCAAAGCTTTAATGGCACTGTGCGCCCATTGGCGGATGCACGACCTGCGTGGAAAGTATTACGCGTATTGGGGAATTTACTCAGTTTGCCGGGTTTTGATTACGATACTTCCGAAGCGATTCGGACTGAAGTACTCGGTAACCTTAACGTTGCGGGAGTAAATCTGCAAAATATCCTCAATAATTCCTCCGATGATCCGTTGCAAGCACCACCACAAGTTGAGATTGGCCCTGTTGAGCGTGTCGCTGATGTTCCTATCTATTTCGCGGATGCAATAGTTCGTCGTGCCGTATCGCTGCAAAACACTACCGATGGACAACCTCCACGAGCGTGGTTGCCTGCAATGCTTGCTGAAAAACTAGGTATCGTGAACGGTGATCGGGTTAATGTAAAACAAGGTCAGGGTGTCGCATCATTACTAGCGGTAATCGATCATGGCTTGCCTGGTAATGTTGTACGTGTAGCTGTGGCACATGCATCGACTACTGCACTTGGTGCGATGTTTGGTCCTATCGTTGTGGAGAAAGCATGATGGATCAATTTATAGCGACCATCAATGCGGCTGGCGCAAATCATCTGGGGATTGTCTGGCCGTTGATTTGGAACGTCATCAAGATTGTTATTGTAGTTGTGCCTCTGTTGCTGTGTGTTGCCTACCTGACATATTGGGAGCGTAAGCTAATCGGTTGGATGCACATTCGGCTCGGCCCAAATCGTGTCGGACCTTTGGGATTATTGCAACCGATTGCAGATGCGTTAAAGCTGCTACTTAAAGAAGTAACTTTGCCATCGCGCGCAAATAAATATCTTTTCTTTATTGCTCCGATTATGACGATCATGCCTGCACTTGCTGCATGGGCGGTGATTCCATTTGGTCCTGAAACCGTATTGGCTAATGTGAATGCGGGCTTGTTGTTCGTGATGGCGATAACTTCAATGGAAGTCTACGGCGTGATCATTGCTGGTTGGGCCTCTAACTCAAAATACGCATTTCTTGGCGCTATGCGGGCCTCTGCCCAAATGGTGTCGTACGAAATTGCGATGGGTTTTGCTTTGGTTATTGTCTTGATGGTATCCGGTAGCTTGAATTTGATGGATATTGTTATGGGACAAAGTAAAGGGCGTTTCTACGATATGGGCTTAGGTTTTTTGTCTTGGAATTGGCTGTCGTTGTTACCAGTATTCGTGATCTACTTTATCTCAGGTATTGCCGAAACTAACCGCCATCCATTCGATGTGGTAGAGGGCGAATCTGAAATCGTTGCTGGTCACATGATTGAGTATTCGGGTATGTCGTTTGCCATGTTTTTCCTGGCTGAATACGCGAACATGATCTTGATCTCGATTCTGACGGCATTGTTATTTTTAGGTGGCTGGGCATCGCCACTGCAAATCTTAGATTTTATCCCTGGCTGGATTTGGTTAGGTGCAAAGACGTTCCTGGTGGTATCAATGTTTATCTGGATAAGAGCATCTTTCCCGCGTTACCGGTATGACCAGATCATGCGGCTGGGCTGGAAAGTATTTATCCCGCTGACACTCGCGTATCTCGTGATCGTCGCTGCCTGGATTCAAAGTCCGTGGAATATCTGGAAGTAATGGAAGGTTTATTGTAAATGGAAGCGATCAAGGATTTTTTCGGTAGCTTAATGCTGCTGGAGTTACTCAAGGGATTGCGGTTGACCGGCCGCTATTTGTTCAAACGCAAAATTACGGTGTTATTTCCTGAGGAAAAAACACCGCAGTCGCCGCGTTTTCGTGGTCTTCATGCACTACGCCGCTATCCCAACGGCGAAGAGCGCTGCATCGCTTGCAAGTTGTGTGAAGCAGTGTGCCCGGCAATGGCGATTACGATTGAGTCTGAACAACGTGAAGATGGTTCACGCCGCACAACACGTTATGACATCGATCTGACCAAATGTATTTTTTGTGGTTTTTGCGAAGAATCCTGTCCGGTAGATTCAATTGTTGAAACACATATTCTCGAATATCACGGTGAGAAGCGTGGCGATCTGTATTACACCAAAGAAATGCTGCTGGCAGTTGGTGACCGTTATGAACCTGAAATCGCTGCTGCACGTGCGGCGGATGCTGCATACCGTTAATCGGTGTTGCTCCCGGCTTGAGAGTGGATTGATCTCAAGCTTGAATTTAAAGCTTATTAGCTGACTTTTTGGTTGATTATGGAATTTAAGACATTCTTGTTTTATGCGTTTTCAGTGGTGTTGGTGATTGCCGCATTAAGAGTTATCACGGCGCGCAATCCAGTGCACTCAGCTTTGTTTCTGGTGTTAGCGTTCTTCTCCGCAGCCGGTATCTGGATGCTGCTAAAAGCTGAATTTCTCGCGATAGTTTTGGTACTGGTGTATGTCGGCGCAGTAATGGTGCTCTTTTTGTTTGTCGTGATGATGCTAGATATTAATCTTGATAAATTACGAGAGGGATTTTGGGGATACTTTCCGCTGGCTGCCACAGTAGGCGTGATTATTGTTCTCGAAATGACCGCCGTATTACTGCGTGGCTTTTGGGCCCCAGAAAGTGAAGTGCCTGCAATTTCAGCAAATATAGGTAGTACTAAAGCGCTTGGATTATTGATTTATACGCAATATGTTTATGCGTTTGAAATTGCTGCTGTTGTGTTGCTGGTTGCTATTGTGGCTGCAGTTGCATTAACTTTGCGCCGTCGAAAAGACACGAAGAACATGGCGCCCTCCGAGGCTGTGAAAGCACGAAGCAGCGATCGTATAAGACTGGTCAAGATGAAATCGGAACAGCGGCCGTTTGATGAAATAACATCGAGTCCGGCAACGCCCGCGCCAGAAAAAAAATAAAAGGAACGCTTCATGACTTTATCTCTGTCACATTATTTGATTCTCGCAGCGATCCTTTTTGCGATCGCGATAGTCGGGATTTTTCTAAATCGGAAGAACATTATTGTTTTGCTGATGGCAATTGAATTGATGTTGTTGTCGGTGAATATAAACTTCATTGCCTTTTCATATTACCTGGGCGATGCTGCTGGCCAGATTTTTGTTTTCTTCATCATGACAGTTGCCGCAGCTGAAGCGGCGATTGGTCTGGCGATTCTGGTTGTGTTGTTCCGAAATCTCGACACCATCAACGTAGAAGATCTCGATAGCCTGAAAGGTTAATGTCAGCACTGAGATTGCGCTCGGAAAAACAAGTGACAACGTAAAGAACGGCGGAACTAGTGTCATAGCTACCGCCGAGTTTATCGTGACTAAGCGAACAACGCGAACAACGCGAACAACGAATAAAGATAAGGTTCATCATGGCGGGGCAACTTAACCCACAATTACTTCTGGCTGTACCGTTGGCACCCCTGATTGGTGCCGTGATAGCAGGCTTATTCGGTACGCGATTTTTTGGCAATCTGATAGGGCGTAAAACCTCGCATACAGTAACGATACTGGGTGTGCTGATCGCATTCATTATTTCTGTTCAGACCTTATTAGCAGTGATTGATGGCGCTTCATTTAACGGCACCCTATACACTTGGATGACTGTCGGTGGAATCAAACTGGAAGTCGGTTTTCTGGTTGATAGCCTGACGGCGCTAATGATGTGTGTGGTTACTTTCGTTTCACTGATGGTGCATATTTATACCATCGGTTATATGAAGGATGATGAGGGCTACAACCGCTTCTTCTCTTACATTTCACTATTTACCTTTTCAATGCTGATGCTGGTCATGAGCAACAACTTCCTGCAGCTGTTTTTTGGCTGGGAAGCGGTCGGACTTGTGTCGTATTTGTTGATTGGTTTTTGGTACACGAGACCAACTGCTATTGTTGCCAACATGAAAGCATTTTTGGTCAATCGCGTAGGTGACTTCGGTTTTATTCTTGGAATTGGTTTGTTATTGGCGTACTCCGGTTCGATGAACTACGCTGAAGTGTTCGCACAAAAAGGTGCGCTTGCGCAAATGACGCTGCCAGGTAGTAACTGGATGTTGTTGACTGTTGCCTGTATTTGTTTGTTTATCGGTGCAATGGGTAAGTCGGCTCAGTTTCCGCTACATGTCTGGTTGCCGGATTCTATGGAAGGTCCGACTCCAATCTCTGCGCTCATTCACGCGGCAACGATGGTGACTGCCGGTATCTTTATGGTTTCACGCATGTCACCGTTGTTTGAGTTGTCCGATACAGCACTATCTTTCATTCTGATTATTGGTTCGATTACGGCACTGTTCATGGGCTTTTTGGGCATGATTCAAACTGACATCAAGCGTGTCGTCGCCTATTCAACGCTATCGCAACTCGGTTATATGACGGTCGCATTAGGCGCGTCAGCGTATTCGGTCGCAGTATTTCACTTAATGACGCACGCCTTCTTCAAAGCATTACTTTTTCTTGGTGCCGGATCAGTGATCATCGGTATGCACCACGATCAGGACATGCGCAATATGGGTGGTCTGCGCAAATACATGCCAATTACGTGGATCACTTCGCTGATAGGTTCGTTGGCGTTGATTGGTACGCCGTTCTTCTCTGGCTTTTATTCGAAAGACAGCATCATCGAAGCCGTTGAAGCGACGCATTTATATGGTGCAGGGTTTGCAAAATTCGCCGTCTTGGCAGGTGTTTTTGTCACCGCATTTTATTCCTTCCGTATGTATTTCATGGTGTTCCACGGCGAAGAGCGTTTTGGTAAGCAGCATCATCATGATGCGCATCACAGGGCGCATCACGACGATGAGGAAGAGATTGGTGATCACGGGCATCACGGTCTGCAACCGGGACAAAAACCACATGAGTCGCCATGGGTGGTCACCGTGCCTTTGATTTTGCTGGCCATTCCATCAGCGATTATCGGTTTCTTCACTATTGAACCTATTTTGTACGGTAATTTCTTCAAGGACGTAATCATCGTCGGCGAAGCGCATCGCGCAATGGAGGAGTTACGTAACGACTTCCATGGTCCAATGCAGATGGTGATACATAGTCTGACCTCGACGCCATTGTGGTTGGCAATCTCCGGGGTAGCGGTTGCCTACTATTTCTACATGGTCAATCCGCGTGTCCCAGCAGCAATCAAACAAAAATTGCATCCGCTTTACGTATTGTTGGATAACAAGTACTACATGGATAAATTCAACGAGGTAGTTTTTGCTGGTGGTGCACGTTTAATTGGACGTGGCTTGTGGAACGTTGGTGACCGTAGTCTGATTGATGGCTTGGTTGTGAATGGCAGTGCCAAAGCGATCAACTGGTTCTCAAAAATTACGCGTCTCTGGCAATCTGGTTATATCTATCACTACGCGTTTGTGATGATTATTGGTGTGCTGGGTTTCCTGGTTTGGTTCATGCCTTCTCCGTTTGCCAAATAAGTTGGCGAAGTAAAGTAAATAATATCCATGATTCAGTCAACTCTCCCTCTTCTTAGCCTTGCGATCTGGTGTCCGATCGCCTTTGGCGTGCTCGTCTTGGCAATCGGTCGCGACGATAACCCTACACTCGTGCGGTGGCTTGCGTTGCTAGGCGGACTGGTCAGTCTGGCTGTGACAATACCGTTGATAACGAATTTTGATAATAGCTTCCACGGCATGCAGTTTGTCGAAAAAGCCCCTTGGATTACCCGCTTCAATATCAATTACTCTTTAGGTATTGATGGCTTGTCGTTATGGTTTATTCCTCTGACAGCCTTCATCAACGTGATGGTGATCATCTCTGCATGGGAAGTGATAGAGAAACGCGTTGCGCAATACATGGGGGCATTCCTCATATTATCAGGCGTCATGATCGGCGTGTTCTGCGCACTTGACGGTATGTTGTTCTATGTTTTTTTTGAAGCAACATTGGTACCGATGTTTATTATCATCGGAATTTGGGGTGGTGCCAACCGGGTCTACGCATCGATCAAATTCTTCCTGTACACGTTCTTCGGTTCGCTGTTAATGCTGATCGCCTTGTTGTATTTGTATTTCGTTTCAGGTGGCAGTTTCGACATTCTGACCTGGCATCAAGTGCCGTTAGCGCTGGATGTGCAAATCTATATTTTCCTGGCATTCTTGATGGCGTTCGCGGTGAAGGTTCCTATGTGGCCAGTCCATACATGGTTGCCTGATGCTCACGTAGAAGCACCAACCGGCGGCTCGGTGGTACTGGCGGCGATCATGTTGAAATTAGGCGGTTATGGGTTTCTGCGTTTTTCGTTGCCAATCGCACCTGATGCAAGTCACTATTTGTCAGGATTCATGATCACGCTGTCACTGATTGCCGTGATTTATATTGGTCTTGTTGCTCTCGTTCAAAATGATATGAAGAAATTGGTCGCGTATTCGTCGATCGCGCACATGGGTTTCGTGACTCTGGGTTTCTTCTTATTTAATGACATGGCAGTGCAGGGCGGTATCGTACAAATGATTTCGCATGGCTTTGTTTCCGGCGCGATGTTCTTGTGTATCGGCGTGATGTACGACCGTCTGCATACACGTGAGATCGCACAATACGGCGGGTTGGTGAATGTGATGCCGCGTTTCGCTGCGTTATTCGTATTGTTCTCGCTTGCAAATAGCGGCCTGCCTGGCACCTCCGGTTTTGTCGGCGAATTTATGGTGATTCTGGGTGCGGTCAAAGCCAATTTCTGGATCGGCCTGTTAGCGGCAACTGCCTTGATTTTGGGTGCGGCGTATTCGCTGTGGTTAGTCAAACGCGTGATATTCGGTGTAATTACGAATCCCCATGTAAAAGAAATGACCGACCTTAACAATCGTGAGTTCTTCATGCTCGGTTTGTTGGCAATTGCAGTGATTGCGATGGGCCTGTATCCAGCTCCATTTGCCGACGCGATGCAAGTATCGGTAGCGGATCTGTTAAAACATGTTGCCATTACCAAATTGAACTAAAGACCTGTCTCCAGGCAGAATCAAAAAAGTGGTTAGCACTAGTGAAAAAAATAAGCGGCACATAAATGAATAACATAAATCTGATCCCTGTTTATCCAGAAATCTTTCTGCTGATTGCGACTTCTGCAGTCTTGCTGATAGATATGTTTCTCTCGGATGCCAAACGTCACATCACATATTATTTAACCTTGCTGGTGTTGCTGATCTGTTTCGGACTGACATTAGCGGACTTCAATGCTGGTGAAACGGCCTATACCTTTCACAACATGTTTGTCAGTGATCCATTAGCGCATTTGCTCAAGCTTTGTTCGTATGTTGCGGTGTTTGCGACCGTGGTGTATTCACGTCAATATATTGGCGATCGCGAGATGGTGAATAATCATCTCGGGGGCGAATTTTATCCTTTAGTACTATTTGCGCTGCTGGGTCAGATGGTGATGATTTCGGGAAATAATTTCCTCATCATTTATCTCGGTCTGGAGCTGATGTCATTATCTTTATATGCGCTTGTAGCGTTGCGTCGTGATAATGCCAGTGCAACCGAAGCCGCTATGAAATATTTCATACTTGGCGCAATGGCCTCCGGTTTTCTGTTGTACGGTATGTCTATGCTGTATGGTGCCACTGGCTCGCTCGATTTGATCGAAGTTACCCGCGCAATTGGTATGGGCGGAACCGAGACACAACACAATACCTTGGTATTTGGCGTAGTGTTTCTGGTCGCTGGCTTGGCCTTTAAATTGGGCGCGGTGCCATTTCATATGTGGGTGCCTGATGTCTATCAAGGCGCGCCGACTGCTGTCACCTTGATCTTGGGTGGTGCGCCAAAATTAGCGGCGTTTGCGATCTGTTTCCGCTTATTGGTTGAAGGCTTGTTATTGTTGGCGGTTGACTGGCAACAAATGTTGATGGTGCTGGCAATATTGTCTATGGCCATTGGTAACATTACGGCGATTGCCCAGACTAATATTAAGCGGATGTTGGCTTACTCAACTATTTCTCACATGGGCTTTATGCTGCTGGGTCTGATGTCAGGAGTAGTTGATGGCAATATGTATTCGGCCACCAGCGCTTACAGTGCGGCGCTGTTTTACGCGATTACCTATGTATTGACGACTCTGGGCACGTTTGGCGTGATTTTATTGCTGACTCGCTCGGGATTTGAGGCTGAAAATATTGATGACTTTAAAGGTTTGAATCAACGTAGTCCTTGGTTTGCCGGCATTATGTTGTTGTTAATGCTTTCACTGGCAGGAGTTCCGCCACTGTTAGGATTTTTCGGTAAATTATCGGTCTTGCGTGCGGTACTGGGTACTGGCCATATCTGGCTTGCGATAGTTGCAGTCCTGTTCTCATTGATCGGAGCCTATTACTACCTGCGCGTCATTAAAGTCATGTATTTTGACGATGCTCAGGACACCAATAAGATTGTCGCGCACGGTGATGTACGCGTGCTGTTGAGTTTGAATGGCGTCGCTGTTTTAGCTTTAGGGCTGTGGCCAGGATTCTTGATGGAAGCAAGTCAAACCGCGATCGTGCGTTCTCTGGCCAGTTTTGTCGGCCGTCTGACGTCCTAGAATCACGTGAACGTTTCTTTTTCCAGCTGGTTTGTTATTGTCTTTGCGCTGCTGGCTGCTAACCTCCCGTTCATCAATGAGCGCTTGTTCGCACTGATCGCGCTTAAGTCAGACGCATCCAAACCTATTTGGCTGCGTTTGATTGAGTTATTTGTTTGGTATGTGATTGTCGGTAGTCTTGCTTATTTTCTTGAGTCCCGCATTGGTAATACATTTCCGCAAGGTTGGCAGTTCTACGCGGTCACTGGCTGTTTGTTTTTGGTGTTTGCTTTCCCAGGTTATGTACATCGTTATCTGCGGAAAAACCACGGTTGAATCTTGATGAGGTCGGCCTCTACGAGCTGACTTTACTTTTGGTTTTCACTTTCTGCGCAGCTTGCCATACGTCTTATTCTTACTTCAGAGTGATGTAGTTGCGTCGGAGAGTATTACGCGCGCAGCGTCCTGCAAAGCGTCTCAAGCATCACCACCATCGCATATCTCTTTCTCTTATTCCCACCTATTTTTCTTAGCTTCTCGGAGTGTCGCATGGATCTACATCTTAAAGAAACGCAGATCGACAGCGCTCTGGCTTACGACGGTGATTTTCTTAAAGTGCAGCGTGATACAGTAGCGCTGCCTGACGGTAAGCCTACAATACGTGAATACATCAAGCATCCGGGTGCGGTCGTTGTTTTGCCGTTATTTGAAGATGGTAGTGTTTTGCTTGAGCGGCAGTTCCGTTATCCGTTGGATCGTGTTTTTATTGAATTTCCTGCAGGAAAAATTGATCAAAATGAGGATCATTTAGTCTGCGCCAAGCGAGAGTTGCAGGAAGAAACGGGCTATACAGCGACAGATTGGCAGTATGTTTGTACTATCCATAATGCGATTGCTTATGCGGATGAACATTTGGAAATTTTTCTCGCCCGTGGCTTAACTGCTGGCGAGCGGCGTCTGGATGAGGGTGAGTTTCTTGACGTATTTAAAGCCCCTTTGGACGACGTGCTGCTCTGGATCAGAGAAGGCAAGATTACTGATGTTAAAACGGTAATAGGTGCATTTTGGTTAGAAAAAATTATTGCCGGGCAGTGGAAGTTATAGTCGTCAATCTCAAACGTGGTTTGACATAAAAAAAGCGCCAGTTTTGGCGCTTTTTTACACATCGGGAACACGCAATTAACCTACATATTCGCGTAATTCGGTCCCCCACCACCTTCAGGCGTCACCCACACAATATTTTGCGTTGGATCCTTAATGTCGCAAGTTTTGCAATGCACGCAATTCTGCGCATTAATTTGTAACCGTTCAGTGTTATCCGGCGCGGTAATAAACTCATAAACTCCAGCCGGGCAATAACGCGCTTCTGGCCCTGCATATTTTGCCAAATTAATACTCACTGGCACGCTTGCGTCTTTTAGCGTCAGATGAGCTGGCTGTTCTTCAGCGTGATTGGTATTCGAAATGAATACCGATGACAGGCGGTCAAAGGTTAGTTTGCCATCCGGTTTTGGATATTTAATCGGCGCATAATTTGCCGCAGGTTTCATGCACTCATGGTCGGCATGCTTGTGATGCAAGGTCCACGGCGCTTTGCCGCCGAAAACAACCTGGTCTATCCCCACCATCAAGGTACCGAAATACAAACCTTTGCTCATCCATGGTTTGAAGTTACGCGCCTTGTGCAATTCTGCATGTAGCCACGACTTTTCAAATGCACTGGCGTAGTCGGTTAGTTCATCATGCTGTCGCTTGCTCAGAAGCGCGTCGAAGGCAGCGTCAGCGGCTAACATGCCGGTCTTGATCGCTGCATGGCTGCCTTTAATACGGCTGGTATTCAAGAAACCCGCTTCGCAGCCTATCAATGCACCACCATTAAATGTCAGCTTTGGTAGCGATTGCAAACCACCAGCCGTGATCGCGCGCGCGCCGTACGAAATGCGCTTGCCGCCGACGAAAAATTTGCTGATTTCCGGATGGGTTTTATAACGCTGAAATTCTTCGTATGGCGATAGATACGGATTTTCGTAAGCCAGACCAACGACATAGCCAACTGCCACCTGATTGTTCTCCAGGTGATACAGGAAGGAGCCACCATACGTTTTGCTATCCAAAGGCCAGCCAGCAGTGTGGATAACCAGACCCGGTTGATGTAATTTCGGATCAATTTCCCATAGCTCTTTGATCCCAAGACCATACGTTTGTGGATCTTTGCCCTTGTTCAGATCGTATTTTTCGATGATTTGCTTACCGAGATGGCCGCGTGCGCCTTCGGCAAACAAAGTGTATTTGGCATGCAATTCCATCCCTAATTGGAATGCCTCAGTCGGTTTGCCATCACGACCTATGCCCATATTGCCAGTCGCCACACCTTTGACTGACCCATCGTCGTTATAGAGTATTTCGGACGCAGGAAAACCAGGAAATATATCCACCCCCAAGGCTTCGGCTTGCTGGCCCAGCCAGCGGACTACGTTTGCCAATGAAATGACGTAATTCCCATGATTTTGAAAGCAAGACGGTAACATCCAGTTAGGCGTCTTGTAGGCTTTAGTGGCAGTTAAAAATAGGAAGCGATCTTCACTGACTTGTGTGTTCAGTGGTGCGCCCAGTTCTTTCCAGTTGGGAAATAATTCAGTCAGCGCTTGCGGATCCATGACCGCGCCAGACAAAATATGGGCACCGATCTCGCTGCCTTTTTCGAGCACGCAGACCGAGACCTCGTGTCCCTTTTCAGCCGCTAACTGTTTCAGGCGAATCGCCGCCGACAAGCCAGCGGGGCCGCCGCCGACTACTACCACGTCATATTCCATAGCCTCTCTCGGGCCATATTGCTCGAGGATGCTTTGCGTCTGGTTTTCGGTCATTGTCTCTTCACCTATATATTTAATTTTCGAACGATTGTGCTAATTGTCATGGATTTTGCTGCAGAATACTAGGCCTTGCCTTGCGCATGCAGTGCGTAGGATGTGTTCCTTGTTGCGCCACAACATCAGTTGCAAGTATCACTCTGTACAGGCGTAATTTGTAGCCGATTACTTTGCGTAAAACCCTCCAACCTCTTGTTAAGAAAAAGTCATGGAAAGTAAAAAATTAGTTCACCGCAGCAAGATCGCTATTCGATGGGGTGACATGGATGCACTGGGTCACGTCAATAATACGGTCTATTTCAGGTATCTGGAGCAGGCGCGCATTGAATGGATGGGCACAATGGGCAATGTCATCACCCCTATCCAAGGCCCGGTACTGGTCAATGCGCAATGCAGTTTTTTACGTCAGTTAAAGTATCCTGGTGAGGTTGAAGTGTATTGCTACATTGGCCAAGTCGGTCGTTCTAGCTTCGACACTACGTATGAAATTCGTCGTGTCGATGTTCCTGACGTTATTTTTGCGGAAGGATCTGCCAGATTAGTATGGATCGACTTCAAGCATGAAAAATCAATACCTCTGCCGGACAATATTCGTCAAATGCTGACGGATTAATTTGATGCATTAAATATGCTTGAACTCATCACTTCTAAAGAGTGGTGATGACAAACTTGGTACCTGATGGAGCACTCAGCATTATTGCGCTAACTCACCACTCCCAGCAGTCTGTGTACTAATTCGCTAGAAGTTGCTGCAGTAAATTTTTTCATTAGATTGGCGCGATGCGTCTCTACTGTGCGTGGGCTCAAGCCGATTTGCTTACCGATGAGCTTGCTGGTTTTTCCTTCCACTAGCAAGGCGGCAATCTCCCGCTCTCGCGGCGATAATTCTGCTGAAACTTTACGTTTTCCGCTTAAATCCTCAAAAGTCCATACCCCTGCAACATGTGTGTCGCTGGGCACTAACGTGTGTCCGATGACATGGCACCAAAAAAGATCTCCATTCTCACGACGCATAATGCGCTCATCGGAATACGCGCCTTTTGCATTCATAATCGGCACAATACGCGCCCCGGTGCGTTCAAATTCATCGGGTGTCGGATACAGGACTTGAAATGACTTGCCATTCAGAACACCCGCCGGATAGCCAAATATGTCGGTCAGTGCCTGGTTACAGACTTGCATGACGCGATGTCTGGAGATGCACATGCCCACTGGGGCATGGTCAAAAATGACTTGATAATCGATCTCTGGTAAGTCATTCATGAGCAATATTCGGATGCCGTCGGCAATGAAGTTAGGAGGAGGCAGAGACAAATGAAAGAAATAATCGTCACTATTTTCGTCGGAAAATGCGGCGCTCCGTATTTTTACGGTATTGTCGGATCACTCACTTCATCATATGCTATTAGACGCTTTTAAAGCCAATAATAGTCTTAAGATCTACGTAAAATCGTTCTGGCGACGTTAGTTTTTCAGCGCGCAGTAGCGAATTGGTATGTTTGGATACCGATTCGTAGTATTTTCTTCGGCAGAGTTGGCTGAACGTGTTGCAGGAACAGTTTTGCGTCAATTCTAAATCTTAGCTAAGTCTGAATTTACTCAAAGGAGATAGCAGTATGAATAAAGTTTATCCTGACGCGGCTAGCGCGTTGGCAGGTGTAGTCAAAGACGGCCAGACTATCGCCGTCGGTGGTTTTGGTCTGTGCGGTATTCCTGAGGCACTTATCGCGGCATTGCGCGATTCTGGTGTACAAAATTTGACGGCGATTTCGAATAATGCCGGTGTAGATGGTTTTGGTCTCGGGCAATTATTGTCAACGCGTCAAATCAAAAAAATGATTGCATCCTACGTTGGCGAAAATAAAGAATTCGAACGCCAGTATTTGGCCGGTGAACTAGAACTCGAATTTACGCCGCAAGGTACTTTGGCGGAAAAACTGCGTGCTGGCGGCTCTGGCATTCCAGCATTTTTTACCAAAACTGGCGTAGGTACGTTGATTGCTGAAGGCAAGGAAATACGCGAATTCGATGGTGAACAATATGTCATGGAGCGCTCGCTAGTGGCCGACGTTTCCCTCGTGAAGGCTTATAAAGCCGACCGTAGCGGCAATCTGGTCTATAACAAAACAGCGCGCAACTTCAATCCTAACGTTGCCATGGCTGGAAAATTGACTATCGTAGAGGTGGAACATCTGGTCGAAGTTGGTGAAATCGATCCCGATGAAGTGCATACCCCAGGCATTTTCGTGCATCGCATTGTGGTCAACGCGACGCCTGAAAAGCGCATAGAACAACGTACGGTGAGTAAATAATTTAAATAATTTAAATAATTTAAATAATTTAAATAATTTCGACGCCTTCACTTGCCCTTTCAGGGCAAGAAAAATAGTATAAGAACGGAGAATAAACATGGCATGGACTCGTGATCAAATGGCCGCCCGTGCGGCGCTGGAATTGCAGGATGGCTTTTATGTGAACCTGGGTATCGGATTGCCGACCCTGGTGGCAAATTATGTACCGAAAGATATTGAAGTCTGGCTCCAATCGGAAAACGGTCTGTTAGGTATCGGCCCGTTTCCCACAGATGACAAGGTCGACCCCGACCTGATCAATGCCGGTAAGCAAACGGTGACATCGTTGCCAGGATCGTCTTTCTTTAGCTCGGCTGATTCGTTTGGCATGATACGCGGCGGCAAAATTAACCTTGCTGTATTGGGTGCGATGCAGGTATCGAAAAATGGTGACCTGGCGAACTGGATGATTCCAGGAAAAATGGTCAAAGGGATGGGCGGCGCGATGGATCTGGTGGCCGGTGTCAAGCGCGTGGTGGTCTTGATGGAGCACGTCGCTACAGCCAAGGACGGCTCAACCTCGCATAAGATTATTGAGGCTTGCACTTTGCCTTTGACCGGGATTGCCGTAGTTGACCGCATCATCACGGATCTGGGTGTGCTTGATGTGACACCGGACGGCTTGAAAGTAGTTGAAATAGCGCCCGGCGTGACGCAAGCAGAGTTGATCGAAAAGACCGGCGCGACGCTGGACTTTAGCAGCTTGAATTAAGACGATGCAGTAGAAAAAAGCGCTGACGAATCTTGTCAGCGCTTTTTTTACGCCCTTTTATTGAGGTCGATGGGCAGAGTTTTCTTTGAGACCAAGTTTTTAAGCCTAAGCGACGGTAAAATAGGCGCTGCTAGCACGCCGATTTGCACACCTCAACCGGATATCGCTCATGACTTCAGCTGCACACAAGACTGTTCAATGCCTCTCTCCTGGCGGATTGCACATAATGGCGTATCAGGAATGGGGTGATCCGCGTAATCCCAATGTCTTGCTGTGTTTGCATGGTGTGACCCGCGTTTCAGATGATTTTGACCAACTGGCGCGCGCCTTGTGCGATACCTACCGCGTAGTTTGCCCCGACGTAGTAGGGCGTGGGCGCTCAGGTCGTTTGCGCGACCCGAATTATTACGTCGTTCCGCAATATGTCAGCGACATGGTGACACTGCTGGCCAGGCTCAATGCCGATACAGTCGATCTGGTGGGCACATCGATGGGCGGTTTGATCGGTTTAGGACTGGCCTCATTGCCCGATAATCCGCTGCGCAAACTGGTCCTCAATGATGTCGGGCCGAATCTCAACCCTGATGCGCTGGTCCGTATCGCTGATTACATCGGGACCGATCTGCGATTCCCTACTTTTGAGTTGGCCGCCGCTTACATTAAATCGATTTCACTCCCGTTCGGAGAGCATACCGATGTCGAATGGCGCAAAATGGCAGCCGATGTGCTGCGCCAAAATGCCGATGGAGAATGGGTTCGCCACTACGATCTCGGACTTGCCGTGCCATTTAAAACCTCTAATGAAGCGTTTTATACGGCAGCAGAAGCGATGTTATGGGCCGCGTATGATGCCATTACCTGTCCGACATTATTGATTCGTGGTGCCGACTCGGATTTGCTGTCACCCGAAGCGGCATTGTTGATGACCCAACGCGGTCCCAAAGCCAGGCTGGTTGAGTTCGCTCACGTTGGACATGCCCCGACGTTCCTGCATGCGGATCAGATCGCGGTTGTCAGCGATTTTTTGCTGGAATAAATAATTGCGATGTAACAATAAATGTTGCATTGAAGTATTGTATTGTCAACTAACTCAGTTAGTCTGATTCAAAGAATATTTTCACCGTCAAGGATACCTATGAGCATCACGCGTCTACATGTAGGAAAAAGATTGTCAGAAGTGGCAATTCATAACGGCACCATCTATCTTGCCGGTCAGTTAGCCGAAGATCTCAGTCAAAATATTGAAGCGCAAACCCGTGAAACTTTAGGTCACATTGATCGCTTGTTAGCTGAGGTAGGCAGTGATAAAGAGCACATTCTTTCATGCCAGATTTATCTGGCTGATATCAAGGATTTCGCAGGCATGAACGCCGCATGGGACGAATGGGTTGCGATCGGCAATTCTCCACCCCGCGCAACGGTTGAGGCCAAGCTCGCACGATCGGAAATTTTGGTTGAAATCGTCATCGTTGCAGCGCAGAAATAAATCGGAAATACATAAAATCGATGGTCGCCATTGCCTCAACCCAAAACGCCGCTCAAGTTCAGCTCTGCGCTAGCTTGAACGCAGACGATAGCGCACGCGTGTTAGAAGCGTTAGCGTTTGTAGAGCCTTTGTATGAGGGCAAGATTGTCACCACAGGCCAGACTGCGCTGGAGTTTTCACAAGGTGTGGCCAGCGTGCTGGCACTGCTTAACACCGATGTCGAAACCCGTATCGCCGGACTCTTGTTCGAGTTGCCCTTGATGGACCCGGCCCATGCGGTGCTCATTGAGCAGCGTTTCGGCAAAGAAATCAGTGATCTGGTGACCGGCATCCGGCAACTCATGCGCTTGCATGGTTTCACCTTTGCGTTGCCGCAAGAGGTCATGCGCGGTAAAAATGCTGCACAGCAAGCGGCCACCCAAGTTGAAACACTACGCAAAATGCTGCTCGCCATGGCCAGCGACATGCGTGTGGTGTTGGTTAGGCTTGCCTCCCGCTTGACTGCGCTGCGCTATTTTGCCGAGCACAAAATGGAGGACGCGCGCACCAGCCAATATGCCCGCGAAACCCTCGATTTGTATGCGCCGTTAGCCAATCGACTCGGTATCTGGCAACTCAAATGGGAGCTCGAAGACCTGTCGTTTCGCTTCATTGATCCCGCCACCTACAAGCGCATCGCCAAGATGCTCGAAGAGCGGCGTATCGAGCGCGAGAGTTTTGTTGGAGTAGCCATTACCCGCTTGCGCAGCGAGTTGACGCAAGCCGGGATCAAGGCCGAAGTATCGGGGCGGCCTAAGCATATCTACAGTATCTGGCACAAAATGCGCGGCAAAGAACTCGACTTTTCCGAGTTATACGATGTCCGTGCCTTCCGGGTGATTGTCGACGACGTCAAGACTTGTTACGCCGTACTCGGTATCGTGCATAACATCTGGATTCCGATTCCAAAAGAGTTCGACGATTACATTTCACGGCCCAAGCAAAACGGTTATCAATCATTGCACACCGTCGTACTGGCAGACGATCAGCGCGCCCTGGAAGTGCAGATTCGTACCAATGAAATGCATCACTTTGCCGAATACGGCGTCGCCGCACACTGGCGCTATAAAGAAATCGATTCGTGCTCGATGAACCGGGCGCTTAGAGAAGCTATCACCGACTGCC